>JAQTUY010000040.1 GCA_028707105.1 Candidatus Omnitrophota bacterium
CCACATCCGAGAGGGCGCGGTGCACCTGCTCGGTTTGTATGCCTAATTCCCTGGCCACAAAGCAGAGGGCGTAGCGTTCAAGGTCGGGAAGCAGCCTTCTGGACATCCTCAAGACATCTATTACCGGAGAATCCGGGGGCTTTATATTTATCAACCCCAGTTCGTTATTCAAAAAACCCATATCAAAAGGAGCGTTATAAGACGCCAGCACCGAACCATTGCTGAAGTTCAAAAAATCCGGCAGTACCCGTTCCGATAACGGGGCGTCTTTAAGCATCTCGGGAGTGATACGATTGACCGCAAAGGCCTCGGCCGATACCTCCTTGCCGGATTCAACCAGGCTATGAAAGACACCCAGCCGTTCATCGCCGCGCATCCTTATCCCGGCTATCTCGATGATACGGTCGCCTTTTTCCGGCTCAAGCCCGGTCGTTTCCACGTCAAAAATAGTAAACTCTACCTCATCGATGTATTTAGACATCAGGCCTCTTTATAATATAAGAACGCGCTGTCTTAAAAGGATGGTAAGAAAGCTTCACTTTTTTAAGGTTCTCCAGCCCCGAATCATCCATGATATTGATGTATTCATACTCCAGTTCTTCGCAGAATCTGCGGAAAATATACTGAGCCGCTCCTTTCACCGAAAGGTCGGTAGTCTCAAAAAGGACGCAAAAAGTCTCGCGGTTAAGCGGATAGCCGATGGTGTACGCCGCCATCCTCCTCTCGATCTCGATAACCCGGCCAAGCAGGCCGAGCGCTTTAAAACCATCCATCGCTTCAACCTGGCAAAGCAGGCTATCCTGGATCATGCCCAGGTATATTTTATCGCTGAATTTCCCGGCGCGTTGTTTTGCCCAGCGCCGGTAAAGCCGGATAGCTTCCTTTTTATCTTTAGCCTCAAAAGGACGATACCTAAAATCATAATTCGCAGCGAAAAAGTTACAGGAAGCGCGTTTAGACTTGAACCTGTCGCCTTTGAGCGCCGCTAAAACCTCGCGTTTACAAATATAATCCCCGGGTTTTTCCTTACTAACATAGCCCAGCTTATGAAAAAAATCCAGGTCTTCTTCTTCCACGTTCTCGATGCGCGATAACGCCCTATGGCTGTTAAACCTATCCATTATTTTAAAACATCCTTCTACAGCCGCGGGCCTTAATTTCCCGCCCAAAGGCGCCAAATAGGCAAAACATCCCAGGTTATCCTTTAAAAAAACACAACAATTCCCCTCTACCGGCGCGCTGAATAAATTATAAAGCTTTTTCCAGATATAAATGCTGCTGAAGCTATAAGCGGCAAGAGAATGTTTTCGTAAAGCCAGAGACCTGTCGATCTCATCCTTCCGCGCGAGGGTTATCCGGCTCAGTCTCATTGGATCTTCAAATTGACCAGGTTGAATATTTCCTTCTCCGGATAATACTGAAAAGAATCCAGGTTTGTTTTCAAGACTTCGGCAAACGGGCTTTTTTCAAGTACGGAAATAAGATACGCGCAATATTCCCTGAACTGCACGCTTTTTAACTGCTCCCGGGCAAACGGACATTTCAGGTCCACCGCCAGGTACAGGCCGCCGTGCGTCCGGTTAAAGAGAAAAGGATAAAGCTTGCATTCCAGGGGACGGTTGGCGTAGGCTATGCAATGGTTATCCTTGAGGTTTAAAAAAGAACAAAAAAATGTGCCCTCATAGGGGACGAGGTTTATTTTCTCAATACCCATCGCCTGCTTTTCTTCAGCCAGGAGGACGACCGTCCAATTACTGTCTTCGCTGGCGTAGCGGCAGCAACCCTGGCACTTTAAACATACGTCGCTCTTAACGAACTGTTTTAGCTCAAACATATTCTACTTTACTATACTGCCGGGGACGACCTCCCTGTCCGGGCTGATCACGGCTATCCCTTTTTCATCGGAAGATGCCAGGAGCATGCCCTGGCTTTCCACTCCCCGCAGCACCGCGGGTTCCAGGTTATCCACCAGCACCACATACTTACCTACCAGGCTTTCTTTGGCGTAAGAAGCCCTTATGCCGGCCACAACCTGCTTTTCCTTATCCCCCGCGTTGACCTTGATCACATATAACCGGTCAGCGTTAGGATGCTCCTGCACGTCAATTATCTTGGCGACTTTTAGTTCTATTTTCCTGAATTCCTCATAGGTAACCATTATCCTCTTCCTTTCTATTGACCATATGCCTATAAAAGTCGGGGAGGTGAGACTTGAACTCACGACCCCTTGGTCCCAAACCAAGTGCTCTAAACCAAACTGAGCTACTCCCCGCTTTTCATGTGTTAGTAGCGAAACCCTCGCAGCACTAACCGCTATTAATTAGCTTTTTAGTGCGGAGAGGGTGAGCTACGCCCATTCAACTTATTGTTTCAAAGGGGGTGACCACTCCCCGCTTTATAATCGAAAAATCATTATAACACGGGCGTAAATCCATTTCAATTCATATATCTCTCGGAACGATATAAAGTTAAGGAATGGATTATTAAGATGCGGACCTGCTTAACGGTAGAAAGAAACGCGGTTTTTGCCTTTTTGCTTGGCTTCCAGCAAGGCGTTCTCCATCCGGTGGACCAATTCTTCCTTGGTCAATCCTGTCCGGTGCTCGACAACCCCGATACTTACGGTCAACTTGGCCATATCCAGGGCGGAATCCCTGCGCTTTACGAACACCGACGATGCTATTTTTTCCCTTAATTTATCTCCCACCAGGATAGCATGCTTTAAATTAGTGTCGGGCAATATAACGGCAAACTCCTCAGGCCCGAAACGGCTGCAAATATCAACCTGCCTGGTATTATCCCTGATTATGGTGCTGACCTGCTTCAATACGCCGTCACCGGCGTTATAGCCGTTTATCTCGTTATAACGGCGGAAATTATCGATATCCAGCAACAACACGCATAAAGGATGCCGGTAGCGCTCGGCGCGGTATATCTCCTCGCCAATCCTTTCCTGAAAATGCCTGTGGTTGAATAACTCGGTCAAGGCATCCAGCGCCGACATGGTCTTTACCTTTTCATACAGCTTGATACTTTCCATATGCACGCTGATAAGATAAATAAACAATCCTAAGACCTGCAGATCATCCTCATTAAAGATCTCCCGCTCCGGCTTATCGGTCATATTCAGGATGCCAACGGTGCGGTCCTTTATCTTAATGGGGAGTATGACAAAGGATTTACTGTTATAGCGACCAAGCCTTTCTTTAGCCAGGTCGGGGAATTCATTGTCGATATCTTTTACCAATAGCGGGTTGCCCTCTTTTACTACCCAGCCGCTAAAAGGGTCTCCGGCCTTTATGGTAGTCTCCTTGACTATCGGGTCTAAACCCGTGGCCGCCTTTATGGCCAGCTGTCCGGTTTCCTCATCGACAAGCATAAAAGACGCTCTTTTAACCTTGAATATCTGGATGATCTTGTCAATAATAAAAGAAGCCAATTCCTCCACGTCGGTCGCGGAGCTCATGGCGATATTGAGTTCAGACAACAGGTTGAGTATCAGCTTGTGTTTTTTCAGGCTGTCTTTTAGCTGCTCGTTCTCCAGGAGCAGTTTGCTTATGTTCTGTTCCATAATATTCCTTAATAATACACACTATTATTACATATGGTTAGAGTATATAACATTATCGTTGAAAAATCAACAAAAAAAACGATTTTTTTAACGGGCGGGCTTTAAATATTTAGCTATGATCTTCCTGGCTTTTTGCAGCGCGCGGAAGCGATGGCTCATCTTATGTTTGATCCCGGGCCCAAGTTGAGCGAATGTCTTTTTATATTCAGGTATGATGAACAGCGGGTCATAACCAAAGCCGGACCTGCCCTTGGGGACAAAACCGATCCTCCCCCTGCACTCTCCCTCGACTACGCCGACAAGCCCTTTTTCATCAGCCAGCGCGGCGGCGCAGAAATAACTCGCCTTTCTCTTGCCGATAGGCAGATCCCCAAGCAAGCGAAGCAATTTACGGTTATTACTCCGGTCATCTTTACTGCCGCCGGAGAACCTGGCCGAATATATCCCGGGAAGGCCGCCTAACGCCTCAACACACAAGCCGGAATCCTCTCCCAGGGTCAGTTTCCCGGTATAGACGGCGATCTTGGCCGCTTTTTTTACGGCGTTCTCTTTGAAGGTCTTTCCGTTCTCAACGATACGCGGATGAACGGGGTAATCGGCAAGTGAGGTTATTTTCAAGCCCAGGCCCTTTAATATACGCCGGATCTCTTGCAGCTTTTTCCTGTTTTTGGTCGCGACCACTAATTCAAGCGGAATAGGCCTTTTCATCGCCAGATCAAAGCATCCTGATAAAAGTTCTTCTGGATATCAATAAGCTCGGTTATGCCTTTCTTTGCCAGCTCAAGCAAACCGTCCATCTGGGCTTTATCGAACGGGGCTCTTTCGGCTGTTCCCTGCACTTCAATGAATTTCCCCTGCCCGGTCATTATTATGTTCATATCCACGTCGGCCCGGGAATCCTCATCGTAAGCCAGGTCCAGGAGCAGATCCTTGCCCATTATCCCCACGCTTACAGCCGCGACATAATCCGTAAGCGGCAGCCTCTCGATCATCTTTTTTTTCTTTAATCCCAGCAAGGCGTCTGCCAGAGCGATAAAACCTCCGGTGATCGAAGCGCTGCGCGTGCCGCCGTCGCCCTGGATAACGTCGCAATCGATCCATACCGTGCGCTCGCCGATGATCCTCATGTCGGTCACCGCTCTTAAAGAACGGCCTACCAGCCTTTGTATCTCATGGGTGCGGCCTGAATTCTTATCCCTCTGGATCCTCTGCTGGCAGGAACGCGGAAGCATCCCGTATTCCGCCGTGACCCAGCCTGTTCCGCTGCCGCGTAAAAAGGGAGGGACTGATTCCTCCACGGTTGCCGTGCAGATAACGCGGGTATTGCCGAATTCAATAAGGCATGAACCCTCGGCGTACTTTATAAAATTGCGGCTGACCTGCACTTTTCTTAATTTATCCAACCCCCTGCCGTCCGTTCTATTCATTTTGGTCTCTCCATTCATTCTGGAACATATAATATACCTTACGCAGCTGCCGGATAAAGGGCGAATTTACGCCGTCCCCCTGGCCGCATATCGCCATCCATTCATCGTTCATCCAGGAATCTTTGCTTGGCCCATGCCAGGCGCCTGTTTCACCATCATGCTCGCTGGTCGAACCGCACAACCACCACGAATCCAGCCAGATATAAGCGAATCCTCCGATAGAGTTACCCGCCCCATCGCGGCCGTAACCGTTATTTACCATATCGCGCCAGGAGCCTTTATAGTATTTAGCCTGAAAATCCTCATCTGTTTCCTTTTTGTTCTGGTCATAACAATCCACCCCGTATTCGGTGATCACTACCGGACGGTCAAAGTCCATTTTGACCGCTTTCCACAGCGTGCCGAATCCGTAAGGGCCCTTATACGCGTTAAAACCAAGGATGTCGACCTGAGCAGTATATTTGGCGTAATCTTTCATCAGGAGCATACTGGCGTTAGAAATGCCCACCGGATGATCGGGATCTAATTTATGGATGAATGCCGCCGCGTCATTTACGAACCGGGCGTAAACTTCGGGATTTGACCTGGCGTTGGTATTATTCAATGTGGAATTCTCGATTGATCCTGCCATCTCGTTTTCATTACCCAGCATCCAGAAAAGAAGCCAGGGCTCATCCTTATACTCCAGGACCATCTTCCTGATATCTTCAAGCATGTTATTACGCTGATCGGGATCCGTGTAATCCGTACCCTTATCCCAGGACGCGCCGGAACCCCAGGTATACGCCCCGAGAAAATTTCCCATCATCACGCGTATCCCGTAATTCTTAAACAGGTCCCGGAGGACTTCCTTGTTTATATTCGTGGGGTGGTAGATACGGATGGTATTGCAGCCCATTTCCTTGAGAAGCTGAAAATCTCCGACGGCCATCTCACCGGCATCCTGGATATTATTGGCGTTGGCGTCCACCCAGGAATCATAAGCCGTGTCCGGCCTGCCGTTGGCGTTAAAATCATACTTCATCCACATGTTCGCCGCGGTCAGCCTCTCTCCCACTTTTACCGGCTCATAAACCACGCCCTTGATGAAATATGGCCGGCTGTCAAGCAGCATCTGCCATTGGCCATTCCCGTATTGGACAAGCTGAACATGCCCATTCCCTCTTTGTTGTATGATTTCATCGTGACCCGAGGCAAAAACGGATGATGCGCTGATGCAGAAAAGAAAGGATATGAAGACCAGCTTCTTAATCATAGATGTTCCTGCCCTTGGTGTCTATAGCCACGATCAATGGCAAGTCTTTTACCGTTAATTCATAGACCGCTTCCGGGCCCAGGTCTTTATATCCGACAGATCTGGCTTTTCTAACCAAACCGGCGATCAGGGCTCCGCAGCCCGCGTAGGCCGCGAAATATATCCCTCTGTATTTCTTGATCGCCAAGATCACCTGAGGCGAACGGTCCCCCTTACCGATCATCCCTGCCATGCCCTTTTTTAATAATAACGGGGTGAACTCATCCATCCGCCTGCTGGTGGTCGGGCCGCAGGCGCCTATAACCTTCCCCCTGGGAGCGGGATTCGGCCCGCAGTAATAGATGACCGCGCCCTTAAGCTCCAGGGGTAATCGCTTACCCCGGCCAATAGCGGCAGCCATCCTCAAATGCGCCTGGTCCCTGGCGGTATAAATTATTCCGCTGAGCAAAACCTCATCGCCCGCCTTTAAGCTTGCGATCTGTTCCATATTTAAAGGAGTATTTATCTTCTTCATTTTTACAAGATCTTGGTAGCGCTTCTTAACGCGTGACAGCTGATATTCACGGCTACGGGAAGCCCGGCAATATGGGTCGGCGCGGTGATTATATTGACCCCTAAACAAGTAGTTTTGCCGCCAAGCCCCATAGGACCGATGTTCAACTTATTAATATCATTTAGTAAACCCCGCTCCAGCGCGCTTATATGATCCCCGGCAGGCGTTAAGCGATCCTTGATCTTCGAAAGTAACGCTTTCTTCGCCAGGAACGCGGCATAATCAGCGCTCCCCCCGATCCCTACTCCCACAATGTACGGGGGACAGGCATCCGCTCCGGCATTCTTCACCGCATCGATTATAAATTTCTTGATCTCTTTTTTATCTGCCGTCGGATTGAACATTTTAAGCTGAGACTTATTTTCAGACCCGAAACCCTTGATCAATACCGTGATCTTTATTTTATTACCGGACGTAACATTAATATGGGTGATGCCGGGCTGGTATGAAGAAGCGCCCCTGTTTAAGGGGTCTTTAACTATGGAACCCCTGAATGATCCTTCTTTATAACCGGCCTCAACGCCTTTATTGACCGCGGCATTCAAATTCCCCCGGATAAGCGCGCCCTGCCCGATCTGCATAAATACTATCGGCAGGCCGGTATCCTGACAGATAGCCAGATGTTTTAAGCGCGCGATACGGCCGTTCTTGATAATGACACTCAGAAGGTTTTTAGCCCTTTTATTGTCCTCGCGGGCATAAGCCGCTTTGAGGGCGGACAGGACATCCGGGCGCAGAAGGAAATTGGCGCGCAGGCACAACTCTTTGACCGCGTCCCTTATTTTATCCGCTGTTATTATCTTCATCGCCTTTTATACTCCGCGCTTACGGTAGTTGAGATCCCGCCCCGGGGATTAAATGTGCCAATGATCCTTGTCCATCTGGGCTTACAGGACGCCGTAAAATCTTCCAGCATTTTATTGATCAAATGCTCATGGAAGATCCCGATATTCCGGTAAAATATGGTGTACATCTTCAGTGATTTTAATTCAATACAATATTTATCCGGCGAATATTCGATCTTGATCGCCGCGAAGTCCGGCAGGCCGGTCTTAGGGCAGATACAGGTAAACTCCGGGATATCGATGGTGATCGAATATTGTTTGTCCGGATACTGGTTGCTCCAGACCTCAAGCTTGGGGGTTTTAAGCTTCCTGACCCCCTTCTGCAGCCCTTCATACGATGAAAAACCCCGCGTTTTATATTTTATATTTTTCACGTTATCTGACTCCTATTAACCTGTGTATTTGCGGAATAACACATGAAGCTATATTTTCGCTCAGGCAAATATCCCTGAACCTCTCCGCCTTTTGACGCAGCGAAGGGTTGTCCTCGTAACTGTTAGGCTGTAAGACAAGGACCGCGTGCGCCTTGGATTCCCGCAAGAGCCCTAAAGCCCGCCGCAGGTCCTCCTCTGCCGTAGACTCGCATACTACCGCTTTTAAAAAAACATCCATGGTGCGCGAGGCGGCCAAAAACAAGCGATGTTCATCCCAATAGCTATCGATATTGGTGGAGCTTGGGAACTTCAGGTCCATCGCCACTATATCGACATATTCCCTGACTTCTTCCAGGGCCGCGGGCAAAGTGCCGTTAGTCTCAAGGTAATTTTTAAAACCTCTCTTTTGAGTAAGCCTCATCGCCTCTTTTAAAAAATCCTTCTGCAGCAAAGGTTCGCCGCCGGTAAAAGAGATCGAATGGTAAGTATTGCGATAATGTTTTAACTGCGCCAGGAGTTCTCCCGGTTCATATTCCACAAAATGATAGGGCTTGGTATCACAAAAACCGCAGTTAAGGTTACAACCGAAAAAACGGATGAATATCTGCCTTTCGCCGGCGTAGATACCCTCTCCCTGAATGCTCTCAAATATCTCGGCTATCCTTCCCTTCATTTGGCTAACGCGGGGTCTTTTATCCCCGCCTCCCTAAAACCCTTGGCCCGGAAACGACAGCTATCGCAAATTCCGCAAGGGCTTTTACCGCCGTTATAACAGGACCGGGTCGATCCGAAAGGTACGCCTAATCTTACCCCAAGGCGGATGATCCGCTCTTTATTCATCCGTATTAAGGGGATATGCACTTTCAGCGCCTTACCCTGGACGCCGGCTTTTGTGCCGGTTAAAATTATCCTGCCGAAAGATCGGTAAAATTCCGGGCGGCAATCCGGATAGCCCGAATAATCCTGGCTATGCGCGCCGATAAAAATAGCCCCTGCCCCTATCGCTTCAGCGCAGGACAAGGCATAGCTTAAGAAAATAATATTGCGCCCCGGGACGTAGGTTGACGGAATACCGCCCGGCTTCTTATCGCAGCCCGCCCGGCCGGGAACAGGCATTCTCTTATCTAATAAGCTGGAGCCTTTCCAGGGAAGATCGATCTTTAATACCGTATACGGGCATTTCAGGCCCCGGGCAAGCTTTTTAGCGCATTCTATTTCTTTTTTATGGCGCTGGCCGTAATCAAAGATCAGGCAATAACAGTCAAACCCTTTGCTAACGGCAAAATACAGCCCCACAGCCGAATCCAATCCGCCGGATAATAAAACTACTGCCCGCTTATTCTTCATAATATGTAGCGGCCGAATTTGAAGATTCCCAGACTGTTACATTTAACAATACGCACTGCCGCCTGGCACGCAGCGCCAGATCGAGCTTATCAAAGATATATTTGGCAAGATTTTCAGAAGTAGGATTGGTTTTCTTAAAATAGGAAATGGCATTAAGATGTTTGTGATCAAGTTTTTCCAATATCCTGTTCAGGGCGGATTTTAATTCGTGGAAGTCTATGAGCATGCCGGTCTTATCCAGCTGCCTGCCCTGCGCGACGAGCTCGACCTTCCAATTATGGCCGTGCAGCTCTTCGCATTTGCCTTTATATCCGCGCAGGGAATGCGCCGCGCTAAAACCCGATTCTACTCTTACGCTGAACATTCTAGAGCACCGCCTTCTTTACGTCTTTTACCGGCCGGCCGAGGAAAGTATTGGCCAGCCCGGAAAACCACTCCGGGTTGTCGCTGACAAAAAATTTCTGCCCGCCTTTTCCTTTTTTATTAAGTGTATTCTCATGCTGAAGGATATTCTTCACTTCGATGGCGACTTGTTTCGCCGAATCTATCAGCGTGACGCCTTCGCCCATGACTTTCTTGATCACCGGCCTTAAGATCGGGTAATGCGTGCAGCCCAGGATCAAAGTATCCACTTTAGCGTCCTTTAGGGCTTTTAGATAATCCCTGGCAACGCTCATCACTACCTCGCCTTGAGTCAAGCCTTCTTCCACAAAAGGAACGAATAAAGGGCAACTTGCCGCGAAGACCTTGACCTGGGGCCTGAGGCGTTTTATCTCTGTTTCGTAAGCGCCGCTCCTGATGGTCCCCTTTGTCCCGATCACGCCTATACGGTTATTGCGCGTGGCATACACCGCTTCCCGCACGCCGGGGGCCAACACCCCGATTATCGGGACCCGGAAATGATGTTTTATGACCGGCAAAGCTACGCTGGAGACGGTATTGCAGGCGACGCAGACAAGCTTTACGTCATGTTTTAAAAGAAAGAGGATATTTTCTATGGAAAAACGGATGACTGTTTCGCGGGACTTGATACCGTAAGGAACGCGCGCCGTGTCCCCGAAATATACAATGTTCTCGCCCGGCATCTGTTTTATCAGTTCTTTTACGACGGTCAAGCCTCCGACCCCGGAATCAAATACGCCTATCGGCCTCATTTATTTTACCCCCGCTTCTATTAATGAATAATCCCTGCAAAACTGTTTTATAGCCTGCGCTATCGTTTCGGCAAGCTTTTCCCGGTAAAGACCGCTTTTAAGCATCTTCTCCTCTTTAGCATTACTTACAAATCCTACTTCCACCAGCAGAGACGGCATTTGCGTGTTCTTAAGGACATAGAATGGGGCTCCTTTTATGCCGATGATACGGGTAGAAAGGCTGCCGCGGGCCTGATTACAAATATACTTTGCCAGGTCTATGGATTCGGCGCGGTTGCTGGTGTAAACCAGGTCCCAAACGGTTGCTTTTAAATCCTTCGACCCCGAGGCCGGACAAATATCGATATTTCCCAAGCCGGCGTTTTCCGCGGCGGACAAGGCCCGCTGGGTATCATTAAGATAAGGCGACACATAATAAACCTCAAAGCCGTATAGGTTTCTTGACCTGTTGGCGTTAGCATGTATACTTACGAACAGATCGGCATTATTCCGGTTGGCAATACCCGCGCGCGAAGACAGCGGGATAAATGTATCGTCATCCCTGGTCATAATAATATCATAGCCCGCCTCTTTCAACAGATGGCTAAGCTTCTTGGCAATATCGAGAACCACTTTTTTTTCCTGAAGGCCATACCTGCCTACAGCGCCGGAATCTTTGCCGCCATGACCGGCATCAATGACGATCTTCCTGAACCTGCCGCGGGAAACAAAATAATCCGCTTTCGGCCGGACCTCCTCCTTAAAGATCAGATCAAGGACGTCTTCCTTGAATCTGTAAGGCGCCGCGACTGCCCCGCCATACATATTAACCGGCAGTTTTATATTCCTGGATGTTCCGTTTACCACGACCAGCGGGCTGCCCACTGCCAAACTGACCTGCTGGCCCCCCCGCTTCAATGTCAGGCTTTTGGTAAATGTGTCGTAATCCCAGCCGATATTCTTTAGTTCGCAATAAGAGATAACCGGGAAATATTTGGCTCCATTAATATAATATACCGGCAGGTTTAACTGGCCCCTGGGGACTGTGGCGCAGCCTGTCAAATTCAAAATACAAAAGGCGGATATCAAGATGGCACACCCAAGTTCAAAACGTCCTATTTTAGATGTAAACTCTTTATCTTTGATATCCGGCCTTTGATATTGCATTAATGGTGGAGGTGGCGGCATCGAAGCCGCGTCCTTAAGTGGTTGAATAAAAGCCGCTACATGCTTAGTCTATCCTTTGTCCTTAGTCCTGACCGCTCTGATGGACAAGATCAGTCAGGACGCAACCTTTAGGACTCTCGCCCCGTTTATAAAGGTATATTGGACGGGGCCAGCCTGTATCGCTCAACATCGCCTTCCAGGCGAAGGCGCGTGAGGCCTAATATTTAATTAAATATTAGGGCTTGCGGAACGCCGGCCGGGATGAAAGCCTGCGCTAAAGCAGGTCTCATTCCAAGCCCGTTGTTTATATTGGCGTTTGAATTGTGCAAGGTTTTTACGAGGCCTCCTTGCGTCCTCGGCATGCTGCTTTTACCCGAATACCTAAGTCGAGTCC
>JAQTUY010000176.1 GCA_028707105.1 Candidatus Omnitrophota bacterium
GCTGAGATCCTAAGCCTCAAGGAGAGGGAATTCATCCAGGCTGAGGTGGCGCTTGGGGCATCCCACCCCAGGATAATTTTTTACCACCTTATTCCTAATGCCGTCGGGCCGGTAATAGTCAGCGCGGTGCTGGGTATTGCCGGAGCCATACTTCTTGAATCGGGCCTGAGTTTCCTGGGGTTGGGAGTGCAGCCGCCGACTGCCAGTTGGGGAAATATCCTTATTGAGGCTAAATCAACGCTGGGTGTGGCATGGTGGATAACCATCTTTCCCGGCATGGCGATATTCGTGACTATTTTAGGGTTTAATTTTCTGGGTGAAGGATTAAAGAAAAAAATAGGCTAAGATATGGATCTATTGGAGATAAGAGACCTGAACGTTAATTTTAAGCTTGGTAGCCAGGAATTTACGGCAGTCAACGGGGTCGATCTGGATATCAAGGAGCATGAAACACTGGTTCTTGCCGGACAATCCGGTTCAGGTAAGACTATCACCTGTTTATCTGTTACCCGGATATTGCCCGCCTCCGCCAGGATAGGGTCGGGGAGTATTAAGTTTAAAGGAGAAGATCTGTTAAAATTAAATGAGGATGGCTTACGCCGTATCCGCGGCAAGGAGATCGCTTATATCTTCCAGGAGCCGGTGGCGTACCTTAATCCGGTTTTCAGCATTGGCAGCCAGATTGCCGAAGCTATCATGCTTCACCAGAATAAGCCGGAAAAAGAAGCGCTAATTGAAGCGGAAAAATTGATGGGCCTGGTCAGGATAAAGGAGCCGCATCAGAGGCTGAGTGCTTATCCGCACAACCTTTCCGGCGGGATGAACCAGCGGGTAATGATCGCCATGGCTTTAGCCTGCAGGCCTAAACTTTTGATCGCCGATGAACCGACTACTTCCCTGGACGTGACTACGGAAGCTGAAATACTGAAATTACTTTCCGAGCTCAAGAAGACATTAGGGTTCTCCCTGCTTTTTATCACCCATAGCCTTTCGGTAGCCCACCGGATCGCCGACAGGATAGCGGTCATGTACCAGGGTAAGATCGTAGAGCAGGGAAGCAGGGATGAGATATTCGGCGCCCCTGAGCATTTTCACACTAAAGAGCTGATCGCGGCATACGAGAAGATAGGAAAAATATAAATGATCAATGACAAGATCCGGATGACTAAAACTATCCTTGAAGTAAAGAATATCGTGAAATACTTTGAAGTCGAAGGCGGTATTTTCAGCCGGGATAAGACTATCGTCAAAGCGCTGGATGGCGTAAGTTTCACGGTGGATGAATTTGACAGTCTTGGTATTGTCGGCGAATCCGGCTGCGGGAAAACCACGCTGGCTAAGATCATCTTGAAGTTGATCCCGGCCAGCGGCGGAAAAGTTGAATTTAACCCCGGAATGATAACCAGCTTCAGGAAAGACGTGCAAATAATCTTTCAAAACCCCTATAACAGCCAGAATCCCAAAATGCGCATTTTTGATATAATCGCCGAGCCGCTTATAATAGGCGGTATAGTACCCAAAAAAGAGATCCGGGCCAGGGTTACAGGATTGTTGAAGACTGTAGGTTTGGGGGAAAACGCCCTGAACCGGTATCCGATCGAGTTCTCCGGAGGTCAGCGCCAGAGGATCTGTCTTGCCCGCGTCCTGGCCGTTGAGCCGAAGCTGCTGGTCCTGGATGAACCGATCTCATCGCTTGACCTGACAGTCCAGGCGGAAATGCTGGATTTATTCCTGGAATTAAAGGAAAAGATGCGCCTTACCTATATCTTCATCAGCCATAACCTGGCGGTTATCAAGTATATTGCCGGCAAGGTGATCGTGATGAAAGATGGGAAGATAGCGGAGGAAGCTCCTGCCGGCCGGCTCTTCACCAGCCCCGCGGACCCCTACACTAAGCTGTTGTTGGAAGCAGCCAGGAGCTAACTATCCCGCTTTATGACAAGAAACTCAGCTTGGAAACAGTTTCCGCTTTGAGTTGGAAACTGTTTCCAAGCCTCTAATATAACACTGGTAGTGATGGAGGCGGTTTGACACCCCGCGCTAATCGGTATTGCGCGGGTGTCGCCTTGTGGCGAATAATTCCTTGTAAAATCAACCAAAAATGCTATAATAGTTCAAGTGGTTTGGAAAGTTAGGCACATTTGTGTTTATCCAGCGTTTGTAGCCTGCCCTTCAACCCAATCTAAATACGCATAAAATCTTGACTTAAAAAGACGGTTCGGATATAATGCTAATAATAAGGAGGTGAGGAAATTGGCTTTAGTGAAAGACAAAAAAACTAATATTATCGAGACTTTCAAGACCCATCCTAAGGATACGGGTTCTGCAGAGGTTCAGATTGCGCTCCTGACTGAGAGGATCAACTCTTTGGGCGATCATTTCAAGCAGCACAAGAAGGATTTTCATTCACGCAGGGGTTTATTAACGATGGTAGGCAGACGAAGGAAGCTCCTGACTTTTTTGAAGAAAAAGGACGTTAAAAAATATCAGCATACCATAGAAAAGCTGAAACTGAGGAAATAGAAAGGTCATATGCAGAATAATAGTCTTGAAATTAAATTCGGGAAAGAAACTTTATCTTTGGAGACCGGTAAGCTTGCTAAGCAGGCAAATGGCTCTGTCAAGTTGACATATGGCGGAACTGTAGTATTGGTAAGCGCTTGTATCTCTCAAGGTGTAAGAGAGGGGATAGATTTCTTTCCTCTGACCGTAGAATACCAGGAAAAAACGTATGCAGCCGGCAGGTTCCCGGGAGGTTTTTTCAAAAGAGAAGGCCGTCCGACGGAAAGTGAAATATTGACCTCCCGCCTCATTGATAGGCCGATCAGGCCGCTTTTTCCCAAAGGGCTTTATAATGAAGTCCAGATAATGGCCCTTGTTTTATCCAGTGACGGGGAAAATGACCCGGATGTCATTGCCGTGAACGGCGCGTCGATCGCGCTGGGCATATCGGATATTCCTTTTAACGGCCCTGTGGCCGCCTGCCGAGTAGGGAGGATAGATAA
>JAQTUY010000177.1 GCA_028707105.1 Candidatus Omnitrophota bacterium
TTAACTTGGCTTGTCCGTTCAGGCGAAAATGCCTGCCTAATTTTAAAAGCCTGATATCATAAACGGCAAAATCGATCTTGTGCTTGATCAGGTCCCTGAGCCGTCCGGAAAACATCGGGTCAGTCAGAAGACAGCCTCCTGCCGGGTTGGGATATTCGGTAATATTGAACTTGTCAGCCAGTTCCATCTGCATCTTGCGGGAGCGGCCCTGGATAGCCTCCAGCTTATCCCTGTCCACCCACCCCTGTCTCTCCGGAACAGTTACCTCCAAAAGCTTAGCAGACAGGGGCCTGAGGATCAAGCCTTCAAGCTCGCTTTCTTTTTCTATGGTCTTCAATGCCTGTTTGTGCTGGGACATCGGCCTTTCCCCCAGGACCTCGCCTGTTACCAGAAAAGAAGCGCCGGACTGCCACATATACTGTCCGGCTTTGGCGAACATCAAAGTGTGGCAATCGATGCAAGGATTCATATTAGCCCCATATCCGTGCCTGGGATGTTTGACGATCTCGATCAAGTTCTCGCTGATCTCAAATATTTTTAGTCCGATCCCCAGCCGAGCCGCGGCTTTTTGAGCTACGCCCGAAGCCTGTTCATAATCGGCGTCTCCGTAAAAAACAGTAGTGAAATGCACGCCTTCCACCTCAATGCCCTGCTCCAGTATCAGCCGGGCAGCCAAAATACTATCCAGGCCTCCCGACAACAAAGCTATCGCTTTCATCTTGTTCCTTTGACTTTTAGTTTAAGACAGCCTTTTCTCTATATCCTTGGCGACCTTTTTCCCGGCAAGCAGCATTCCGCCGAATATCGGGCCCATGCGCGGCCCGCCGAATACGGCGTTAGCGCACATACCGCAGGCGTATAACCCTGAGCAAACCTCTTTAGAATTCTTGACGATCGTATTTTCGCCCATATCCGCCCACATAGACGCCTCACCCATAGTTTTTCCGGTCCTGGTCTTGAGCCTGATCCCGGACTTTCTTTCAATGATACGCGCAACTTCCGCCGGATGCCCGGTGGCATCGACCACGAATTTGGCGCGCATAGTAATAGGGTCGACATGAAGCTTGGCCATTTCAACCGCGCTCCAATTCAATACCAGGCCCGCTACTTTTTTATCGCGGACCATGACATCCTCAACGCTGATCAGGTTAAATATCTTCAGGCCGGCTTTTACCGCCTTAGAACAGATAGTGGAAACCGACTCTATGGAATCAGCCAGATAGTAATTTTCCTGATAAAGCCTGGTCTTAACGCCCATCTCGTCCAGAATGCCCTTGGCTTTATCCTGGACTACGATCTCATTGAACATTATACCACCGCCCCACATCCCCCCGCCAACAGATAGTTTCCGCTCAAAAAGCACTACCTTCTTCCCCGCTTTAGCCAGATAATAACCGCAGACCATCCCGGCAGGGCCGGCGCCCACGATCGCTACATCCACATCCAGCGCTTTTATAAGCTTATCCTTGTAAGACTCGATTATCGCTTTCGAAATGACTATCTCATCCAGCTTCATAACTACCTCCCTATAAATAGTAAACCCCTGTCGCCAGCTAAAACAGGGGTTGATATACTCACCTTCCCTACGCTGGCATTATCCAGATCAGGTTCATCGGGTTTAGCGTTATTTAACGCCCTCTCAGACTGTTGTTATCAGCCTCCCCGTTATGTCTTTATTAAAACACACCTGCTGCTTAATGTCAAGTCGCTTCCAGGACGACTAAAGTAATATCATCATATTGCGGATGGCTGCCTATATAGGAATAGACGTCTTCTTTTACCGCCTTCATCAACTCATCCGCGGGTTTTGCCCCATGCTTTTGAAACGCCTCTTTAAGCCTGTCCAGCCCGAATCTTTCTCCGGAATGATTTTCCGCCTCAGTCACTCCGTCAGTATAAAGCAATACTTTATCATGCAGTTGTAAATGCAATTCCCTGTCTTCCAGATAAGTCTCAATATCAGGCATCATCCCGAGCATGAATCCTCCGCTGATGATCGCCTCTACGCTCCCCATCGGGGACGTTCCCCGAGGTACCACCCCTTCAACTCCTAACTCATTACGATATATCAAGATATGTTCATGCCCAGCGGAAGAATAGCTCAAGGTCCGATCTTCTTCTTTGTATTGAAAATACAACAAAGTCATGAATTTCTGGCCGTTAGTATATTCGTAAAGCACATTGTTGGCCTGAGCAAGAATCTGTTTAGGGTTCAAGTCCTGCTGACTTAATCCTTTAAGAGTAGCCTTAGCAGTCGCCATAATAAGACCCGCGCCCACACCTTTGCCGGAGACGTCCCCAATGACGACTCCGACCCGGGATTGTTTTCCCTGGCCGATCGAGTGAAAAGTAGAAATATAATCGTAATAATCTCCGCCTATTTCTTTGGCCGGGAGCATCAAGCCCTCTAATCTTAATCCCCGTAAGGCAGGGATAGTTTTCGGCAAAAGATTCTGCTGGATCTCCCTGCCCAACTTCAGCTCTTCAGCTAAGCGCTCCTTCTCTATGATATCTTCATGATGCAAGGCGTTATCTATGGTTACCCCGATCTGCCTGCCCATTTTTTCAAGAAGTTCTATATCCGTCGTAGTATAAGCCTGCAGGTTCTCCTTCTTACCTAAGCCGATCAACCCGTTGACCCGCTCCTCCAGAATAACCGGGATAAGGATATCGATCATATTCTTATTCAGCCAGGGCAAGAATTCATCCTTGATGAGCTTATACTGCGGATCGACCTCGATCTGTTCCTTTTCCAGGGCCTTTTTATGTTCTCCTAACCACTGAATGACCGCGGAAGAGCCGTTTATCGTTAATTCCCCCCACTTATTTTCCGCGAGATCTTCATAGCCGGTAACTCCGGCTACTAAATAATCCGCCTGCCCCGGTTGCTGCACCAAGACCAGGCCGTTACGCAGGTAAAGAACCTCCTTCAATTCCTTAAACAGACGACTGATGACGTTCTTTATATCCAACTCTACTCCCACCCTTTG
>JAQTUY010000178.1 GCA_028707105.1 Candidatus Omnitrophota bacterium
ATCTTATCATTCCTGAAAACCCGCAAATTCTGCCCCAGCTCTCCCAGGTATTGGACCAGGTTATAGGTAAAAGAATCGTAATTATCGATCATCAGTATCATGGCTACTTTATCCCCCAGGATAACACCCGCGCAATTCCGATTAGCGCGGGGTGCAAATTAGCGCAAAGATGCTACTCTCTCTCCCTCCACATCCGCGCGCCCAGGACTTCAAATTTCTTTTCCAGGTTCTCGTATCCCCTCTCAAGATGGTAGATACGCGATATCGCCGTTTTCCCCCGGGCTACCAACCCCGCCAGGACCAGAGACGCCGAAGCGCGCAGGTCCGAAGCCATGACCGGAGCTCCCGATAGATGGCGCACGCCCTCTACTATAGCATGCGGCCCTTCTCTTTGAATATGCGCGCCCATACGATTAAGCTCGGCGGCATGCATGAATCTGTCGGGATAGACCTTCTCGGTAATAATACTTATTCCGGGCGTAACGGACATCAAAGCCATAGTTTGCGCCTGCATGTCCGTGGCAAAACCCGGATATGGAAAAGTAGCGACATTAATAGGTTTAATTCCGCCTCTTGACTTGACATGGATAACGCCGTCCACCCTCTTGATACTGGCGCCCGCTTCTTCCAATTTATCGATCAACGCTCCCTGGTGCTGCCAAACCACGTTCTTGAGGAGGATATCTCCTTTTGTGATCAGGGCGGCAATCAAGAAAGTGCCTGCTTCGATCCTGTCCGGAATGACTTTATGCTCGGCTCCATGCAGAGCTTTCTGCCCCTCTATTTCAATTATGGGAGTGCCCTGGCCTTTTATCTTAGCGCCCATCTTGATCAGGAAATTCGCCAGGTCCACTACTTCAGGCTCGCAAGCCGCGGATTCGATCACGGTATGCCCCTGCGCCAATGCCGCCGCCATCATCACATTTGCCGTAGCCAGGACAGACGAACCAAAATCGCCTCCCAGGTAAATATGCGCGCCCTTAAGTTTCCGGGCGGCGGCGATGACATACCCTTTGTCCACGCTCACATCCGCTCCCAGCGCCTTTATTCCCTTGATGTGCAGGTCTACCGGCCGAAGACCGATAACGCACCCCCCGGGCAGGGAAACCTTGGCTTTTTTTAATTTTCCCAGGAGCGGGCCCAAGACGCAAAAAGACGCCCGCATGGTCGAAACCAGCTTATAATCCGCCTCAAAGTTCGGTTCGCCTTTTTTTTCAACGCAAATATCGCTCTTGGAAAACTCTGCCTGCTTGCCTAAAGAACGCAGGATCCTGAGCATTGTGTTGGTATCGCGCAAAAATGGAACACCTTTGATAACACACGGTTCATCGGTAAGCAGGGTCGCGGCCAAAATAGGCAGGGCCGCGTTCTTGGCTCCGGAAATAGTGACTTCTCCTTTGAGCCTTACTCCGCCCTCAATGACTAATTTATCCATCTACGCCCTCTTTTTCGCGATCATCACCCGTTCTATACCGCTATAATCTTTGACGATATCTATTATATCAAACTTTCCGGACTTGGCAAAAATACCTTTAATAGACTGGCACTGGCCAAATCCCATCTCCAGGGCAAGGATGCTGTTCTCTTTAAGCCAATCCGGGCTGCCGCTGATAATGCGCCGGTAAAATTCCAGGCCGTCTTCTCCGCCGTTAAGGGCCGACCCCGGCTCATGCCGGACTTCGACCTGTAAATTTTTCATTTCCGCGCCTGGAATATAAGGAGGATTGGAAATGATGATATCATAAAGAAAGGCCGGCGCGCGGGTGTTTATAAACAGATCCGAACAGACAAAATGTATCCTGTCGGAAACATTATTCAATGCAGCGTTACTTTTTGCTACCGCTAAGGCGCTCTTAGAGATATCCAGCCCGATCACCAGCGCCTCCGGGAGGAATTTAGCCAGCGATATCGCGATATTCCCGCATCCTGTCCCGATATCCAGGATGTTCATCTTCCCTTTATGGGGCGCCGCTTTACGCGCGTATTTTACAGTCGTCTCAACCAGGATCTCGGTCTCGGGCCGCGGGATAAGGACCCTGGGATTGACCTTAAACACCAGGCCCATAAAATCCGCCTTACCCAATATATACTGGATAGGCTCGCCCGAAAGCCTTCTTTTTAAGGCGCGGGTAATAAATTCCTTCTGCCGCTTATCCAGAGCCTTGTATTGCCTGTTATACAGCTCTTGCCTGCTGCAATGGATCACCTCGGTAAATAAAAGTTCAGCTTCATTCATGATTATACTACGCCTTTCTGTTTATTTTCGGCTTCTATAAGTCCCTGGACAAGTTCATCAAGATCCCCATCCAATACCGCTTCCAACTGATGGATGGTAAGCCCGATCCTATGATCGGTGACCCGCCGGTCCGGGAAATTGTAAGTACGTATTTTCTCACTGCGGTCGCCTGAGCCGATCTGGGATTTTCTCTCCTGCGATACTTTTTTAAACTCCTCTTCCTCTTTACGCTCAAGCAGCCTGGCCGCCAGAACGCGCATCCCCTTATTCTTGTTCTTCAGCTGGGAACGTTCATCCTGACAGGTCACAACAAGGCCGGTAGGCAAATGCGTGATCCTCACCGCCGAATCGGCGGTATTAACGCTCTGCCCGCCCTTGCCGGAAGCCCGGTAGACATCGATCTTCAAGTCTTTAGGATCTATCACCAGGTCCACCTCTTCGGGTTCGGTCAATACCGCTACCGTGACAGTCGAGGTATGGATCCGCCCTTGAGCTTCGGTCTCAGGGACGCGCTGCACCCGGTGCACCCCGCTCTCAAACTTCAGGCTTTTATAAGCTCCTTTGCCGCTGATGGCGAATACGACTTCTTTATAGCCTCCCAGTTCAGTAGGATGGCTGGGCAAGGCTTCGACTTCCCATCCTTTACCGGCCGCGTATTGGGTGTACATCCGGTAAAGGTCGGCTACAAACAGGCTTGCTTCCTGCCCGCCGGTGCCGGCGCGGATCTCGATGATTATATTCCT
>JAQTUY010000179.1 GCA_028707105.1 Candidatus Omnitrophota bacterium
AGCTCAAGTTTAGCGGCCAACTCTTCTTCAGAGACGACCTCAACCGCACCGCGCTTTATTATTTCCAGTTGTTTTTTTAAGTCCATATTCTTAAGGTTATACCCTCGCGGATAAGCCTATTTTTGCCTGTTCAACATCGACCTTGATCACTTTGACCTGCAGTTTGTCGCCCGCCTTAAGGCCGGAGGCGGCGTCTTTTTCGATCTCGCTGGAGAAGACAAGGCCCTCCAGTTCTTCGTCGATCTTGCAGAATACGCCGAATTCGGTGACATTGATCACCTCTGCCTCAAGAACAGTGTTGATCGGGTATTTCTGGGCGATATCCTGCCAGGGATTAGGCGTCAGCTGTTTCAGGCCGAGGGAAATGCGGCGGTTCTGGCCGTCGACAGCGAGCACTATTACGTCCACTTTCTGGCCTTTTTTCAATACGTCCTGGGGATGATTGATCCTTTTGGTCCAGGAGATATCTGAAACATGGATCATGCCTTCAAGGTTAGAATCCAGTTCCACAAAGGCTCCGTAATCGGTAAATCCGCAGACCCTTCCTGAGACCTTGACGCCCGCGGTGTATTTGTTTTCCACGTCCAGCCAGGGATTAGGCTCGAGCTGCTTGATGCTCAGAGAGATCCTTCTGGACTCCCGTTCGATGCTTAATACCTGGACTTCAACCATGTCGCCAATAGCGAATATCTCCTGAGGATTATTGATCCTCTTGGTCCAGGAGATCTCGGAGATGTGGATCAGGCCTTCTACGCCCTTTTCCAGCTCGACAAACACCCCGTAGTTAAGGATATTCACGACCTTGCCCTTAACGCGGCATCCGGCCGGGAATTTAGTTTCGATATCCTGCCAGGGGTCCGGGAACCTTTGCTTGAGCCCCAGGGATACCTTTCCCGCTTCCTTGTCGACATTGAGTATCAGCACATCTATCTTATCCTGCAGGGCAACCACTTCGGAAGGGTGCGTGATCTTTGACCAGGACATGTCGGTGATGTAAAGCAGGCCGTCAATACCTCCCAGGTCGATAAACGCGCCGAAATCAGTTATGGCTTTTACCGTTCCGGTGATGATCGAACCGGTCTTCAGGTTGACCCATAATTTCTCTTTTATTTCTTCCCTTTCTTTCTGTACCGCTTCCCTGCGCGAAAGGATTATACTGCGGCGCAGGTTGTTTACTTTGATGATCTTGAATTTGAACACGTTATTGATTATGTCCTTCTCAGCCGTACCCTTGAATCCGGAAAGGGACGCCGGAAGAAATCCTTCGATACCCTGGACGTTAACCAGGAACCCGCCCTTTACCTTCTTGGTGATCCTGCCGTCGGCAAGCTCGCCGTCCTGGGAATTCTTGACTATCTTGTCCCATCCCTGCATCCGCATCGCCTTATCGCGCGAGAGGATGATCATCCCCAGGTCATCTTCGACCGACTCGATCAATACGTCGATCTCGGAGCCGACTTTTAGTTCATCTTTGCTAAATTCGTGCACCGGCACTACGCCTTCGGACTTAAAGCCCACATCAATGAAGGCCTCATTATTCTTGACGGCCGCGATCCTCCCTTTTACGATCTGGCCCTCCTTGATATCCTTTACGCTTTGATTGTAAAGCTGTTCCAGTGTTAATTCTTGTTCTGACATTTTAGTATTTCCTCCTTAATTATTTTTTTATTTGCGGCGCATATTCATTTTTTTAACTCATACAATTTTGCTACTTAATTAACTCACCCCTTTTTATGGACCGGTAAGGCGCAGATACGTCGCTACCGCTTAGCGGTCTTAAGATTTTTGCAAGCCTGAAAAAACTGCCTATACAGGTTGAATATGTATGATCGTCGATATTTGGGAAAGAAAAGAAGACTGGATAAGATATTTTGACGCTCAAGGTCCTTATACGCATGAAAGTTCCCTAATCCGGGACATTACATCGCCCGCAGCTTCTTGATAATTAGGCTTGCACCTCCTTTCTATGGAAATAGGCTTTCCGAAGCTCACCATTATCTTCGCAGGCCTTATAAAACGGGCGCCTTTAGGCATAGCCGAGTCAGTCCCTTTAATGAAAGCCGGGATTATCGGCGCGCCGGAATTAAACGCCAGGAATGCCACCCCGGGTTGGGCCGTGGCATTGATTTCTGCGATGCGGCTGCCCTGGGGAAATAAGACTACTGCCGCACCGTTCTTAAGCCGGCGGATACCCTCTTTTAAGGCAGATCTGTCTGCTTCGCCTCTTTTTAAAGGGAAAGCTCCGACGCTCCTGATGCACCGGGAGAACAGCGGGTTTTTAAAAAGTTCATATTTAGCCATAAAATTCAACTTTCTGGGGCAAGCCGCTCCTAAGACCATGGGATCAAGAATGCTCAAGTGATTGCTTGCCAGTATAAAACCTTCCTTTTTGGGCACATTTTCCCTGCCCCTTACGTCAAGCCGGCAAAAAAACCTTAAAAACAATATTATAAGAGTCCTGGCTATGCTATAGAGCATATTTTCGATATAAAACCCCGTCCAAACGCAAGCATTTTGTTGGCTTGAGCAAGGCTTTTTGCCTCCGCGTATACCCTTACCAGGGGTTCAGTCCCTGAAGCCCGCAGCATTACCCAACTGGAATCGCCGCAGATAAGTTTTATTCCGTCATAATCCTTGACCTCGGCCACAGGCCTGCCAAGGATCGTCTTGGTCGATTTAAACTCTTCAATGCTTGGGCAGGCTCCTTTTAGCTTCAGGTCATCCCGGACATAGTAATATTTACCGAATTCTTTTTCCATCTCGCTGACGATCTTGAGCATTGATTTTTTACGGTAGACCATCATCTCGAGGAGAAGTAATCCCGCCATAGAGCCGTCCCTTTCCGGTATATAATCTTTAAAGCCCATGCCGCCGGCCTCTTCACCTCCGACCATGATGTTCTCTTTGATCATCAGCTCCGAGATGTATTTGAAGCCGACCGGTGTTTCGTATACTTTCA
>JAQTUY010000041.1 GCA_028707105.1 Candidatus Omnitrophota bacterium
AGGTGGCCAGGATCTTGATAGAAAACGGCGCGGATGTGAATGCCAGGATGAATAACGGGGCCACCCCGCTGGCAATGGCCTTATACAGGAACAATACCGAGATGGCCCAGCTTCTCCGGGCTAACGGAGCAAAACAGCAGGGTAACCAGGGCTCCGGTTCAAGGAGGATGCCCGCCGGCACGGATATTGATTAATTTTCTTGTCAACGCGGATAAATCTGTTATAATAAAAACTCCAATTATATTTATTTAATGGTAGGTATACACTATATTCAAGGCCAGGTAATGATAAGATATTTAAAACCATTATTTATCAGGATCGTTTAAGCTGGGAAAGCTATTCCCGGCTTTTTTGTTAAGAGAAAGGACGGAAACTATGGGAAATATGAATTTTGAGTTTTCAGATACCATCGCCGGTTATGTAACTAAATTTGATAAAGAGAAGAGGGTTTTCGGCCTTAAGACCTACGACGGCCGGGAGTTTTCAGTAAAACTCACCTCTAACACCTTTGCCAAGGGGCCGCGTAACCTGGAAGAACCCTGGTGCGATTATACAAGTAAGATGGAAGAGATGCTGGTCAAAGACCAATTTATCTACGCGGTAGGGATATTTTATCCTAAAAAGGACAGCCATGAGTTCGAGGCTAAGGTCCTGGTGTTCCCTGAAAAAGAGTTGAATGATTACAGGTTTGAAGAGCCGGATTGGTGGATAAAGCAAGCCAGGAGCATCGCCGATTTCTATATCAAGGCCCAGTTCGGCGGCCCGGCCAATATTGATTACAGTATTTACCGCACAATGCTCAGCTTGTCGGGCGAAAGGAAGGCTGAGCCCCGCCAGGAAACCGATACCATCTCCAGGTTGATCTACGGCATGGCTTCCACGTTTTTACTTACGGGCGAAGACCGTTTCCTGGATGCGGCGGAAAGGGGTACCCAATATTTGCGCGATCATATGCGTTTTTATGATACCGATGAGAATATCATTTATTGGTATCACGGCATAGACAGGCACGGGGACAAGGAACACAAGGTTTTCGCCTCCGAGTTTGGAGATGACTACGACGGTATTCCGATGTATGAGCAGATCTACGCCCTGGCCGGACCTACTCAGACCTACCGGGCCAACGGGGATCCCGCCATAATGAAAGATATCAAGATGACCATTGACCTTTTTGACCGGTTCTTCCTTGATAAGAAGAACGGCGGGTATTTCTCGCATATTGACCCTGTAACTCTTGACCCGAGGGCGGAGAGCCTGGGGAGGAACCGCGCCCGCAAGAACTGGAATTCCCTGGGCGATCACGCGCCCGCGTATCTTATCAATCTTTGGCTTGCCACGGGAGACCCTAAATACCGCGATTTCCTCGTTTCTACCGCGGATTGTATCGTCAAATATTTCCCGGATTACGAGCATAGCCCGTTCGTCCAGGAAAAATTCCATGAGGATTGGAGCCATGATAAGACCTGGGGTTGGCAGCAGAACCGGGGCGTCGTAGGCCATAACCTTAAAATAGCCTGGAACCTGATGCGGATCAACAGCCTGGAAGGTAAGAAAGAATATGTGGACCTGGCCAATAAGATAGGCGGGATCATGCCGACGGTCGGGATGGACGTACAGCGCGGAGGTTGGTATGACGTTATGGAGAGGGAAATGGCCAAGGGCGAAGAATGCCATCGTTTTGCTTGGCACGACCGCAAGGCCTGGTGGCAGCAGGAGCAGGGTATCTTAGCCTATCAGATATTGTACGGGGTGTTAAAGGACCCTAAGAATCAGCAGCTTGCCCGGGAATCCGCGGCGTTCTACAATTCTTTCTTCCTGGACCATGATGACGGAGCCGTTTATTTTAACGTGCTCAATAACGGTATACCATTTTTACTGGGAAATGAGCGTTTAAAGGGCAGCCATTCCATGAGCGCGTATCATTCTATCGAATTGTGCTATCTTTCGCAGGTGTATATTAACCTTTTGCATACCCAGCAGCCGTTGGACCTTTATTTTAAGCCCTGGCCCCGCGGATTTGACGGCTCCACATTAAGGGTTGAGCCGGACATTCTTCCCAAGGGGAGCGTAAAGATAGACCAGGTCTGGGTGGATAATAATCCCTGGAAGAATTTTGATGCGGCAAACCTTACGGTGCAATTACCCAATGTGGATTACCGCCCGAAGATCAAGGTCCGCCTGGTACCTGTCGGCAAATAGTATTTAAGGAGAATCAAATGGATATTTCTACGATTCAGCGGGATGGGGTGATTGTTATCGGATTGCCTTGTAATCTTGACGGCACCACGTCCAATGAAGCACAAGAAAAGATAATGCCCCTTCTGGTCAAGGAGTGCTGCGTGGTGTTGGACCTGGGGCAATGCGATTATATATCCAGCGCCGGATTAAGGGTCTTATTGATGATGGCCAAGAGCCTGGGCTCCAGCGGCGGTAAACTTGGCCTTTGCGGTGTTTCTTCCGAGATAAGGGATATTATGGATATGACCGGATTTTTAGATTTCTTTAAGATCTACGATACGGTCGAGAAGGCCGTTGAAGGGACGTTGAAGGAGAAAAAATGTTAAGGGTCGATCTTCATCCCACTCATACCTCTAAGTGCGGAAAGTTCCGCCTGCGCGTCGGTAAGCCTTTGCCTTTCGGGGCTTCTATCGTTCCCGGCGGAGTTAATTTTTCGATCTACTCCAGCCATGCCACGTCCTGCGAGCTGGTGTTGTTCGAGAAACATTCCACTCAACCCTGCGGCGTGATCGAGTTTCCCGACGAGTTCAGGATAGGCAATGTCTTTACCATGGTCGTCTTTGACCTTGATTACGAGACTATCGAATACGGTTATCGCATGAACGGGCCTTTCCAGCCGGAGATCGGGCACAGGTTCGATAAGACTAAGATATTGATGGATCCTTACGCCAAAGTCATAGGCGGAAGGGATGTCTGGGGGGAAGCTCCCGATTGGAACGATATCTATCAGCACCGCGCCCGCGTGTGCTTCGATGATTTTGACTGGGGTGATGACCATCCGCTGGAACTGCCGGTGGAGGATATGGTCATTTATGAAGCTCATGTGCGCGGGTTTACCCAGCATCCTTCTTCGGGCGTCAAGCACCCGGGGACTTTTGCCGCGATCCGCGAGAAGATTGCGCATTTAAAAAAGCTGGGCATAAGCTGTATTGAACTGATGCCTATTCATGAATTCGACGAATTTGAGAATTCCCGGCGTTCGCCGGTTGACGGAAGGCTTTTGATGAATTACTGGGGCTATAGTAATGTGGGATTTTTCGCGCCTAAGGCGGGATTCGCGGCTACCGGAAAGTTCGGCATGCAGGTGGATGAATTCAAGACCCTGGTCAAAGAATTACATAAGAACGGTATCGAGGTCATCCTGGATGTCGTATTCAACCATACCGCCGAGGGGAATGAAAGAGGGCCGTATATATCCTACCGGGGTATCGACAACAGGACTTATTATATGCTTACTCCCGACGGATATTATTTTAATTTCAGCGGGTGCGGAAATACCCTGAATTGTAATAATCCCATCGCGCGCAATATGATCCTGGACTGTTTGCGTTATTGGGCTGCGGATTATCATGTTGACGGATTTCGTTTTGATCTTGCCTCGATCTTAGGGCGCGACCAATACGGGGCCCCGATGCACAGCCCGCCGCTTCTGGAGAGCCTGGCCTTTGACCCTATATTAGGTAAGTGTAAGCTTATTGCCGAGGCTTGGGACGCCGGCGGATTATATCAGGTGGGTTCTTTTCCGGCCTGGGGCAGGTGGGCGGAATGGAACGGTAAATACCGTGACGATGTAAGGAAGTTCCTTAAAGGCCAGCCGGGTATGCTTGGGGCTATGGCTCAAAGGCTGCAAGGCTCTCCGGATTTGTACGGTTGGCTGGGCAGGGGCGCTTGCGCCTCCGTCAACTTCATCACTTGTCATGATGGTTTTACGCTTATGGATATGGTTTCTTATAATGGTAAGCATAATGAAGCTAACGGCGAAAACAATAGTGACGGCGGCAATGATAACGACAGCTGGAATTG
Organism: Candidatus Omnitrophota bacterium; assembly: GCA_028707105.1. The sequence goes on from JAQTUY010000041.1 coordinate 4,042, forward strand.
CGGTTGGGAAGGTGAGAGCACCGACCCGGGAGTAATAAGGTTGAGGGCTAAACAGATCAAGAACGCGGCGACCTTGCTTCTGGTAAGCCAGGGTACCCCGATGATCCTTTCCGGTGATGAAATGGGCAATACCCAGTGGGGCAATAATAACGCCTATTGCCAGGATAATGAGATATCCTGGATAAATTGGGAATTAATGAAGAAAAATAAAGAAATATTCGATTTCTTCTGTAAAATGGTGGCTTTTCGCAATGCCCATCCGGTTTTAAGGAGCAGGACCCATTTTTTAAACCGCGATTACGTGGACAGCGGTATCGCGGATATCACCTGGCATGGCCAGAAAGCCTGGAACGCGGATTGGTCTGCGGAGTGCCGCACTTTAGCTTTTATGCTTTGCGGAAAACACGCCAAAGAAGGCAGGGTGCAGGATAATACGGTCTATGTGGCGATGAATATGCATTGGGACATGCATGGTTTTGAACTGCCTAAGCTGCCCAAGAAACTTAATTGGCACGTGGCGGTAAATACCGATGCCCCGGCTCCGCAGGATATCTGGGCATGCGGGGAAGAAAAGAAGCTTGCTGACCAAGTCGAATTTTTGGTGGGCCCCCGTTCGGTAGTGGTGTTGTTAGCTAAATGAATACTCCACGGGTTAAAGCCCATGGTTTCTTTGTGGAATACTTGAGTGGCCAGGCCTCATCCGCGCCATAAATGGCGCGGTTTTGTGGCCACGAAAGTATAAATGATCTTAATAATCGCGTAAGAAAGGAGAAAAAACGATATGGATGATAAATATTCAGTTAGTTGTATTGAGGGAGTGGCCAAGATAGAGCTTATCGGAAGGCTCGACGCCACCAACGCCCCGGCATTGCAGGATGAATTGAAAAAGCTGATCGGGCAGAAAGTATCAAGCCTGGTATTCATAGCTAAAGACCTGGAATATATCTCCAGCGCGGGCCTGCGCGTTATCATCTTCGCCAAGCAAAAGATCGGAGCGGAAGCCTCCGTGTATTTTATCGGCGCTCAGGAAGGGGTTTTAAGCGTGATCAAGATGAGCGGGCTGGATACCTTTATGACCATGCAGGACAGCTTTGATAAATAATGGAAAAAATCACATTTCAGGCGACCATAGATAATTTAAGGAGCATGCTTGCCTTCATTGACGAGGGAGCCAAGGCTTTAGGTTTTGACGAGCAAAGGATACACCAGATTATGGTCGCCAGCGAAGAAGCCCTGGTAAATGTCATTAATTACGCCTATCCTGAAAAGCCGGGTGAGATCGAAGTGGTCCGTGAACTCAGGGAAAATAAGTCTTTGATGATAGAGATAAAAGATTCCGGCATCGCCTTTGATCCTCTTTCGCTTCCCGAGCCGAATATCCATGCCCCGATGGAAAGGCGCAGGCCCGGGGGCCTGGGCATTTACATGATCCGTAAGATCATGGATGAAGTCAGGTATAAAAGAGAAGGCCAGTATAACATCCTTACGATGGTAAAAAATCAATAAATAACCGCTATGGATAATTCTCCTGCCGATAAAGACGCGATACAAGCGCCTCAATGTGAATGCACGTATTGCTGGCCTCTTGAGTATATGAAGAAAGAGGAATTTAAGAAGGGCGATGTCCTTTTTAAAGCCGGCGATACGGCTGACAAGATGTACTATGTCAAAAAAGGCGCTATCAAGCTGCTGGAGATTAATAAGATAGTCGGCGAGGGCCAGGTCATCGGGGAAATGGGTATTTTTTCTCCCTTTAAGACAAGGACGGCTTCCGCTGTCTGCCATGAAGACCTGGAAGCTTATACGATGGGCAGGGACGAGGTAATAAAGTTCTTCGCCAAAGACCCCAACGTGGCGATAGACCTGATACAGCTTAGTATCAAGCGTTTTATTGAAAACTTGAAGAAAGAGACCGAAGCCAGGGAGCGCATTGCCAGCGAGCTGCGTATCGCCCATGATATCCAGAATAGCATGCTTCCCCAGGTATTCCCCCCTTTTCCGGACCGGAAAGAATTCGATATTTTTGCCACGATGTATCCCGCTAAGGAAGTGGGAGGCGATTTTTACGATTTTTTCTTTGTCAATAATGACAAATTGTGCGTTATTATCGGGGATGTCTCGGGTAAGGGCGTGCCCGCGGCGTTATTTATGGCTATCTGCAAGACCTTGTTCAAGACGGTAGCTTTGCAGGGCGCCTCTGCCGGAGAGATAGTCGCGCGGGTGAATAACACGCTTTCAGCGGATAACCCGATGTGCATGTTTGTCACGGTCTTCTGCCTGTTACTTGATACCAGGACCGGGGAAGTGGAGTTTTGCAGCGGAGGCCATAATCCGCCGCTGGTCTGCAGCATTGAACGCGGGTGCACGGAGTATATCAGCGCTCCAACCGGCATGGTCGTCGGAGCGATGGAAAATTCGCAGTGCCAGGCCAGCAAGCTTACGCTTAAGCCCGGCGAATTCATCTTTCTTTATACGGATGGGGTAAGCGAGGCTATGAATTCCAAGCGCCAGCTTTTTTCTGAGGTCAGGCTTAATGATTGTTTGAACAACCATAAAAATAAGTCTGTCACGGATATGATAAGCTCGCTTAGGGCTGACATAGTCAGCTATGTCCAGGATGCGCCCCAGTCAGACGATATCACTATGGTGGCTTTAAGATATAAAGGCGTTGTGAGCTAAGAGGCACCCCACGCTAATCGGCACCTGGCCCAAATAGGTTTGGGCCAGTGTTTCCTTGTGGGAATATTGCGTGGGTGTTCGCCTGATGGCGAAAGTTTGTTTTTACAGTCAAGGAGTATAAAAATGTTGAAAGGCAAAAAAATAGGGATTTTGATGGAGGGCGATTTTTACGAACCCGAAATATGGTATTATAAGTTAAGGTTCGCCGAGGAAGGCGCGGAGGTCCATTTTTTGACCAGGTTATGGGGCCAGCCGTCTTTAACCTTTAAGGGGCATGAATACCAGCTCCCCTTTGAATGTAACAAGAGTTTTGAGAATATGAGCGATACGGTTTTAAAGACCTACTCCGCGATCATAGTTCCCGCGGGCATGGTCGCGGACCGGTTAAGATACACCGAGGATATCAGTAAGCTTCCTCCGGCGGTTGAATTTTTAAAAAGGGCGTTCGCCGAAAAAAGTATTATTAAAGGGATAATCTGTCATGGTATGTGGCTGGTTGCTCCTGTGCCGGAACTGGTGAAAGGGCGCAAAGTGGTGGTGCATAATAATCTGCTTGGCGACGCTAAGAATATGGGCGCGGTATATGTTGATGAAGATGTGGTAGTGGACGGCGATCTGGTTACCGCGCGCTCAGGCGGTCATTGTAATGTGTTTGCAAAGAAGATAATCGAGTTGATTGCTTAATAGGCACCTTGCGCTTATTACACCTAGCCCACATTGGAATTGGGCTAGGTGTCCGCCTGGTGGCGGAGAATTGCGCAAGTGTCATCCTTGTGGATGAGAGGGGGTAATAATGTATATATTTCGCAAAAAACTGGAAAAAATAGATATGGGCGGCGGGGTAATACGCCAGTATCTTGGGGAATGCACCAAGATGAATGCCCAGCATTGGGATATGGCCGATGGAAGCATGGTTAAGCTCCACACTCATCCCCAGGAGCAGTTCGGCTACGTTATTAAAGGCGGATTCAGGATGACGATAGGTAATGAGATCAAGGATCTGGGAGAAGGGGATGCCTATTTTATTCCGCCTGATGTGCCTCATGAATTTACCGCTTTAGGGCAGACTGAGGCTATAGATATATTCAGTCCGATCAAGACTGATTTTCCGTGGATGAAGGATGGTAAGGATCGTAAATAGGTGGACGTCCCCCTCTCGACAAGAGGAGAGCTTGAGGGGGATTAATTCGCACTTATAACTTACGTTCGCTCACCGCTCCGTAAGTTATGTGCTCATTAAAAGGAGGAACAAATGGGGAAGAAAGTATTAATACTCGCGACAAATTACGGGACATGGGGAGAAGAACTTCAGGCGCCCTGGGACATCATAAAAAAAGCCGGGCACGAACTAACGCTTTGCACGCCGTTAGGAAAAAAACCTTTACCTTTAGCGGTGAGCTGTAATCCTGATTTTGTGGATCCGATTATCAATTTTCATACTAATCCGCCGGACGTCTGTAAACGGATCAAGGAATTGACCGACGGCAACGAATGGGATAAATCCATAAAATTCAAAGACGCCAAGATGGCGGATTATGACGCCCTGGTGCTTACCGGCGGCTTAGGCGCGATGATCGATCTGGCTAATAATTATAACGTGCATAAGCTCATCAAGGATGCTCTCGCGGCCGATAAGCTTGTTGCCGCGCTTTGTTATTCAGTGACCGCGTTAGTATTTTGCCGCGACCCTAAAAATCAAAACAGAAGTGTCATATACGGGAAGAAGATCACCGCTCATCCGGCATCTTGGGATTTTTATGGCCCGGATTGGGATTTTACCTATGATCTCTATGGCGCTACTCCCGATAATAAGGGAACAGACGTGCATACTCCCGGTTTCTTATGGCCTTTGGAGCATTTAGTGAGAGACGCGGTAGGGCCGACTGGGCAGTGTATCGCCAATGAAAAGGCTAACCGCGAACATCCCGAAGTCGCTTTTGACTGGCCGTTTATCACCGGAACATCCGTTGAATCATCGATCGCTTACGGTGAGAAGATCGTGGAAGTCCTTGCGACATTGAAATAAGCCGGTTATTATCCCTCCCGTGATCTAACGGTCGCGGGAGGGATATCGTCTTTTTTACGATTATTCCGCGTTTTTTTAAAAAGGGGGTGCCTGATGCCTGCCATAATCATAAATTCATTAGAGCTTACCGATGAACAGAAAGAGATCCTCGCCGATAAATACATAACTATTTTTTCCGAAGTCAGTAAAGTCCCCAAAGACCGCATTTATTTATTTTTTAACGGCTTTACCCTGGATAACGCGGCTTGTGACGGCGTGCTTTTTTCTAAAAGGCCGCCTAAGCTCGCGGTCGGTAAATTCAGCCAGAAAAAGGAAGGGGAGTAACCATGGATGTTAATGAGGCTATTGTCAAGACCCTGGAATTAGTCGGCGTAGACCATGTGTTCGGCGGTTCCGGGCAGGTGAACGGCTCGATGCTGCTGGCTTTAAAAAAGTCTCAACAGATAAAGACGGTCATAATCCGTAACGAGCAGGCGGCTTCTTTTATGGCTTGCGGGTATTCCATGTTTTCGGATAAATTAGGCGTCTGTTTTGCCACCGGCGGGCCGGGCGAATTCAATCTCTTTTCCGGCCTGGCTGTTGCGTATTCCGATTCTTTGCCGATGCTGGCGATATCGGGTTATACCTCTGCCTCCGACAGGGGTAAGGGAGCTTTAAACGAGGCTACGGGTTTGAGCCGGACTCCCGATTCGCCGAAAATGTTCAATGCCACTACCAAAAAGTCCTGGATCATTGAAAATGCCGATGATACCTGCGATATCCTGGAAGAGGCGATAAATTTAGCTTACGAAGGACGCCATGGCCCGGTGCATATCCATGTTCCCAAGAATATTACCATAGCTAAGGTGAATAATTTCCGCCAGATCAAGCTGGATATTGAGCCTGTTTTGCCGGATTCCGGGCAGATCAGCGCGGCGGCAGACGCCATTGCCAAGGCGATCAACAATGGTGAGAAGGTTATGGCGTTAGTCGGCTACGGGGTCATCAGGAGCCATGCTGAAAGAGAATTATTGGAGTTATTGGAAAAATTCCAGGTCCCTTTTGCCACTACCATGGATGCCAAGGGAATATTTTCCGAGGATCACGCGTTGTCTTTGGGGGTGTATGGGACTTCAGGAGACCTCGGAGCGAATAAATATTTCGACGGTTCAAAATTAGTCCTGGCGGTGGGGAATTCCTTCGCTCAAAACGCCACCTTTGCTTTTAGGTCTGATCTATATAAAGGTAAGATACTCATCCACGTCAATATCGATAAACATGAAATAGATAAGGTCTATAAAGCCGACTGCCCCGTTCTTAGCGATGTCAAGCCCGCGGTCGTGGCGTTGGCGCAGGAGCTTTATAAAAAGGTCGGTAAAGTAATTACGAAACAGATCACCAGGGAGAAGTGGTATGACGCGCCAGTTGAGCGTCCCGGCAGCAAGATACACCCGGCCGAACTGGTTAAGGCGATGTCCAGGGATCTTCCGCCTAATAGCATTGTAATGGGTGATGCCGGCTCGCATATGCTCTGGCTTAATTGTTATCTGAGCCTTACTAAAAACCAGCTCTATCAGAATCCGGGAAGCTTTGGCCCGATGGCCAGTCATGTTAACGGCGCTATCGGCGTCAAATGCGCCAATCCTAACCGGACCGTTATTTGCGGCTGCGGGGATGGCGCTTATCAGATGGCCGGTTTCGAGTTGATGACCGCTATCCAGTATAATATCCCGGTTATCTGGGTAATTTTTGATAACGGCGAATTCAATGTCATCAAGAAATTCCTGATCAATATGTTCGGCGAGCATGCTTTTATGCAGTTCACTAACCCCGATTTTGTGAAATATGCCGATGCTTGCGGGGCGTACGGCTGCAGGGTAGAGAAGCTTGAAGATTTTGAAAAAGCCTTTACCGGCGCTTTAAAATGCGGTAAGGCGGCGATCATCGATGTCGTGGTCGAGTCCGAGGTATATCCGCCGTTTAACCTGGCCAAGGTATGAAGCTTGGGCATATAGCGTTAAGTATTTCTGATCTGGGCGCGACAGTTGATTTTTACCGGCGGAATTTTGGATTTGAGCTGGCCGAGGAATACACGATGCGATCCTCGGGTTTAAAGATCGGTATTCTCAAAAAGGGTAATATCGCGTTAGAGGTCTTTGAGTTTGAGGATCATCAAGCCCTGCCGCAATACCGTAAAAACCTGGATAGCGATTTAAGGACAATCGGGGTCAAACATTGTTCCTTTGAGGTCGATAATATCCAGGCCGTTTACGATAAGCTAAAAAAGTCCGCTGTAGAATTTACCGGAGATATTTGTACCTTTGAGGACGGCCGCAGGTATTTTTTCATCAAGGACCCCGATGGTATTCTTATAGAGATTATGGAGGAGGAAAAGAAATGAAAGTTTTTACTTTCCCGGATGCCGGCGCGATAAAATGTTTCGACAGGGAAGGCAGAGAGATAAACCCGCGGCCGCAGGATGAACTTTGGGGGCAGAACGGGTGTTTTACGGTAAACCCGATGTCTTTTGTCAAACTGGGTAAAAACGGTAAAGCTTTGCCTGAGCGGGCGCATTGGGAAGACGGGCACCGGATTACCCTGGATAATAATACCGGGGTGATGTGGGAAGTCAAATCTCCTGAAAAAGGCGATGTCAACTATTGCGAAGACCGTTATAACTGGAAGGACGCGCAGGATAAATATATCAAAGCCCTTAATCAGAAGAAATACGCCGGATTTTCCGACTGGCGCCTGCCTAATAAGGATGAATTGCGCTCGATCGTCGATTATGGCAGGACTAATCCGGCTGTTGATACCTGTTATTTTCCGAATTGCAAAAGCGACCTCTATTGGACAGCCGTGCCCTACAACATGCAAAAGCCCT
>JAQTUY010000180.1 GCA_028707105.1 Candidatus Omnitrophota bacterium
GGTATTTGGAAAGCACCGCCTGCATCCTGGCTTCATACTCCCCGTTAGAGGAATCCTTAGGGATAAAGACTTCTTCACAAGGGATCCCCAGCTCCTTGACCTGTTTCTTAAGTAATTCCCGGCGCACCCCGTGCATCCCGACCCGGTCATAACCCTCGGTTACGGTGGTCAGCAAGCAGGCGATCTCATACTTCCCGCTGCTATGAAGTTTATAAAGCGCCATGGCGCTGTCTTTTCCGGCGCTCCAGCAAAATAGGATTTTTTCCTTTTTGGGCGTAATCATTTGTAATGATATTCTACATCCGAAAAAAATACTGTCAACTAATAAATTACACAACAGGAGTATGTAACAGAAGGGCTGGTATTTAAGGCGTTGACAAGAAATATCCTGCCGGCTAGGCGCGGCCCGGGATATTCGGAGGAACGGCCATCTCCCTGGCGTAAATGGGAATACTGGCTTCGATCCGGCCATCGATAAATATATCGACCGCGTAATCTCCGGCTTTGGGGAATACGACATTCTGCCCGTTAAGGGCGAAAGAAAATGAGGACTCGGGGACTGAACCTTGAGGCGGGCTGAAATTGATGTTCATCTCGCTGTTCATCAACTTTTTTCCGTCGGAATCGGACAAGGAGAAACGAAGCTTATGTTCTCCGGCTTCGGACCGGGGGATAAGCACCCTCAAAGCCACGCTCATCCTCTGTAATATATAAGGGAACTTATCGGCGTTGATGCCGTCGAAGGTCCTGGATACGGACAGACACCCGTTCTCGACCCAGGCATGGTCGGCCACCGCCGCGACAATGACTTTCATAACCGGCTCCTATCTGTAATTACAAAAACCCAGCGGCAGGGGAAAATCCAGCCCCCTGACGTGCTCGATGACCGCCTGCAGGTCATCCTTCTTGGGCGCGCTGACCTTGATCTTCTCGCCTTCTATCTGCGCCTGCACCTTTAAGCCCAGCTTTTTTATGATCGCCGTAAGCTCTTTGGCCTTTTCCTTCTCAATGCCGATACAGATATCAACTGTCTGGCGAAGATACCCCTCAAAAGCCTTCTGCGGCTCGTTGAACTTCAGGGATTTATAAGAGATCCCCCTCTTGGCCATCCGGGTGGTCAGGATGTCCACGACAGCCTTAAGCTTCAGATGGTCATCCGCCACAAGGGTAAGCTTCTTTTCCTTGCGGTCGAAGACGACAGAAGCCTTACTGTCCTTGAAATCATAACGCTGGGACATCTCTTTAGCCGCCTGGTTTACCGCGTTATCCACTTCCTGCAGATCCACCTCTGATACTATCTCAAATGAAAAATTGGGCATGTATCGGGCCTTTCAATATCTTATTTTGTTTCCGCAGCGGGCGCGGGCGCCGGTTCGCACTTATCTTTGCCCTTGCCGTATTTATCCTTCATCTTATTTATCATATCCTGCACCGAGCTGGCGTCGATCTTTAACTCGGCTACGCTCTTTATCTCGGCCTCTTTTACCAGGTTCAGGTCCTTGTCGTATTTCATAAGCTTATTACCGGCAAGGATTATAACTCCGCCGTCATTACTGGCGACCATCTGCTTAGGGATGAACCCCATCATATTCATAGCCATCGTCGTGCTCGGGCCCTTATCCGGCGCCGGAGCAGCATTGTCCGCCTGCGCGAACACGGCTCCCGACCCAAGCGCCAACGCGATCACTGCCAAAACTAAGATCCTCGCTGTCTTCATTTTACGCCTCCGTTATTGTTTTACTCCATTACACTTTAAACATTCCAGGTACACAGCCCGGTTTATCTCCAGCATGTCAGCCGTGCCGGATCTAGCGTCCATAGACACCTTCATCGCCTTCTCGGCGCACATCCTTCGTACGCTTACCGGCCTGACCATGATCCAATAAAACGCGAATGCCCCGAAGAAAAGGGCTATCCACATCGCCGCGATTAAAAACCATCTCTGTTTAACGGTCATACTAAGCCTCCTGGCCGTTTATCTTGTTCAGAAGCCAGGCCATATTTTTGCCAAGGGTAGCCATAGTCTTCAGCCCTTCGGGATCCTTTTCCACATCCCCGCTGTCACGCCCCCCTATACCGATACTCCAGTATGAAGAACCCACGACTATCATCTGCCCTATGGTAAAGAAATGATTCAGGGAATCAAAGGCATGGATGGCGCCTGAACGCCTGACCGCCACAACCGCCGCCCCCAGCTTGCGCTTGAACATGTCGTCATTGGCGCGGGCGACCATCCCCGCCCGCTCTATCAGGGCTTTTATCGAAGCGGTGCAATCGGCGAAATAGGTCGGCGAACCCAGGATCATCCCGTCCGCCTCAAGCATTTTAACGATACACTCATTTATAATATCATCGCCCACGGCGCAGCGCTTGTTTTTTTCCGTAAAACACTTACGGCAGGCAATACAACCCTGGACCTTATGCTCCGCGAGCTGGATAAGCTCGGTCTGAATACCTTCTCTTTCCAACTCCTTAAAAACATGTCTTATCAGGATCGCGGTATTCCCATTCCTGCGCGCGCTCCCGTTAAACGCAACGACTTTCATTATGGCCTCCCTTGATGATTTCTTTATATTATAACTCTATCGCAAAAAAAACCAAGCATAATGAATATAGGACGCTCGAAAGCATAGCTACGCCTAGCTCGGTAAATTCGTAAGCGCTTTTAGAAAAATTTAGGGATATCACAACCTGGAAGTGCTACTTTTTTCTAGCTATCTATGCAATGCCCTGGTCACAGCTTCCGGATCAGCCTCAGCGACTTTAAGCAATGCCAATGCCGGGCCTTCAGGCCTACGTCGGCCCTGCTCCCAATTCTGCAGTGTATCTACACTGACCCCGATTATACCCGCAAATTCTGCCTGGGACTTATGAAGCTTCTTGCGTATGTTGGATACTGCC
>JAQTUY010000181.1 GCA_028707105.1 Candidatus Omnitrophota bacterium
GGCAAAAATAGGCTTATCCGCGAGGGTATAACCTTAAGAATATGGACTTAAAAAAACAACTGGAAATAATAAAGCGCGGTGCGGTTGAGGTCGTCTCTGAAGAAGAGTTGGCCGCTAAACTTGAGCTTTCTATCAAGGAAAAGCGTCCTCTCAACATCAAAGCCGGCTTTGACCCCACCGCGCCTGATATACACTTTGGCCATACCGTCCTTTTGAGGAAATTGCGCCAGTTCCAGGATCTTGGGCATAATGTTTACTTTTTGATCGGGGATTTTACCGCTCGCATAGGCGATCCGACCGGCAGGAACGAGGCCCGCAAGCGCATGACCAAAGAGGAAGTAACAGCCAACGCCGTTACTTATAAAAAGCAGGTCGGCCGCATCCTTGACCTGGATAAGACCAAAGTGGTCTTTAACAGCGAATGGTTTGACAGTATGTCGATCAAGGATATGCTGGAGCTAACCGCGCGTGTTACAGTGTCGCAGATGCTGGTAAGGGCTGATTTCAAAAAAAGGCTGGGCAAAGGTGAAGACGTCTCTCTTGTAGAATTCCTCTATCCGGTGTTGCAGGGGTATGATTCCGCGATGCTAAAAGCCGATATCGAGCTCGGCGGCACTGACCAGATATTCAATCTTCTCACCGGCAGGGATATCCAGAAAGATTACGGCCAGACCCCGCAAGTGGTCTTGACCATGCCGCTCTTGGAAGGTACGGACGGCGTGCAGAAGATGAGCAAGTCATATGGCAATTATATCGGCATCAATGAAGACGCTTCATCGATGTTCGGCAAAATAATGTCCATATCCGATGAGCTGATGCTCAAATACTATACCCTGCTTACCGACGAGGACCTGGATGCGGTTAAGGCAATGCACCCCAAAGATGCCAAAGTAAAGCTGGCGCAGATAATTATCACACAGTATCATTCTCAAGAAGCGGCAGAACAAGCCAAGGGAGAATTCGAAAAAGTATTTTCAAAAAAAGAGCTTCCGGATGACATAGCAACATTAAATTTAGGCCAGCCTAAAAGCATCCTTGACGTTATGGCTGAAGCAGGATTAAGCAAGAGCAGGAACGAATCCCGCCGCCTTATCAAACAGAACGCCGTGGAATTCAATAATGCCAGGATAACCGACGAAAATTACGCGATAAATACCTCGGGCGTGTTAAAAGTCGGCTCGCGGCGCTTCATTAAGATCGAATATAAACCTTAAAAATGAACGAGAACATGACAAAAATAGCGGTCATAGGATGCGGTTATTGGGGCAAGAACCTGGTCAGGAATTTATACGAGTTAGGGGTATTGGATACTGTCTGTGATACCAATAAAACCGCGTTGAGCCAGGCCCTTTCGCTATACCCGAAAATAAAAACAACCGCTGATGTCGGCGCTGTTTTAAGATCGCAAATAATAGAAGCGGTCGCTATCGCCACTCCCGCCGTTACCCATTACGAACTTACCAAAAAGGCTATTTTAGCCGGCAAGGATGTCTTCGTGGAGAAGCCCCTGGCGCTGACCGTTAAGGAAGCGCAGGAATTGATAAAATTAGCCGAAGAAAAAAAGAAGATCATTATGGTCGGCCACATCCTGCAGTATCATCCCGCCGTCCTTAAGTTAAAAGAGCTGGTTGCCGGCGGAGAGCTGGGTAAGATACGTTACATATACTCTAACCGCCTCAACATCGGTAAGCTCAGGACGGAGGAGAATATCCTCTGGAGCTTTGCTCCGCATGACATCTCCGCCATCCTTATGCTTATGGAAGAGGAGCCGGTAAAAGTGACCGCCTTCGCCGGAGATTACCTTAATCCGGGCATAAACGACGTCACCCTGACTACTTTAGAATTCAAGAACGGCGTCAAGGGACATATATTCGTTTCCTGGCTGCATCCTTACAAAGAACAGAAGCTTATTGTTGTCGGCTCTAAAGCGATGGCTGTATTTGACGATGTCTCAAAAGAAAAGTTATTCCTTTATCCGCATACGATAGAATGGCATAACGGTAAGATCCCCGTAGCCAGGAAGGCCGATTACCAGGTCGTTCCCATAGGTCAGGGGGAACCCCTGAAGCTTGAGCTGGAACACTTCTTAGAATGCGTAAACAACCGGAAATCTCCCCGCACATCAGCGGAAGAAGGATTAAAAGTCCTCAAAATACTGGAAAAAGCGGAAAATTCCCTGACCGCTCCCGGAGGAAAGAACCCCGATAAACAGCCCCATATCGGGGTAAAAATACATCCCAGCGCCTGCGTTGATGAAGGATGCGCGATAAAAGAAGGGACACAGATCTGGCATTACAGTCATATCCTTAAAGGCTCTCAAATAGGCAAAAACTGCCGGATCGGGCAAAATGTAGTCATCGGCCCAAACGCGGCCGTGGGTAATGGCTGCAAAATACAAAATAATATTTCTATTTATGAGGGGGTGACCCTGGAAGATAACGTTTTTTGCGGCCCATCCTGCGTTTTTACCAACGTATTCAATCCCCGCAGCGAAGTACCCCGGATGGATGAAATAAGGAAGACCCTGGTAAAAACCGGGGCCAGCATAGGGGCAAACGCGACTATAGTCTGCGGCAACACCCTGGGTAAATACTGTTTTGTCGGAGCCGGATCTGTAGTGACCGCCGACGTCCCTGATCATGCCCTGATATATGGAAATCCGGCAAAAGTCAAAGGCTGGATGTGCGAGTGCGGCATAAAACTGGGATTTAAAGGCCCAAAGGCCCTCTGTAAGGCCTGCAAAAGGGAATATCGTAAGACAAAAAATAGGGTAGAGAGGTCAAAATAGATGAAGATCCAGATGACGGACTTAAGGATCCAGTATGAGAACGCCAAAAAGGAAATAGACTCCGCGATCAGGGAAGTCATCGAAGAAACCGGATTTATACTAGG
>JAQTUY010000042.1 GCA_028707105.1 Candidatus Omnitrophota bacterium
TGGCTGATATCCAGCCTGACGGCGGCGTAAATTTTTGCGTGGATTTCCCCGATTATGTGATAGGTAATATCCGTCAGGATACTTTGGAGCATATATGGAAAGGCCCGCAAGCCGGTAAATTCCGGGCTTACCTGAAGAACAGATCATTGGCGGTATGCCGCCGGTGCGGCGCGCAGTATATACCAGGATAAAAAGGAGCCCGTGCGTAAGTTATGCGATTAAATAAAATGAGCAGGAAACTGTTTCCAAAATGAGCAGGAAACTGTTTCCAGGGTGAACGGGACAGTGGGCCGGTGGCATAATTTAAGTGATTACCGCCTTGTGAAAACGGGGCGGTAATTTTTTGCCTAAAAACCTGTTAGATTTGGTTTCTTTTTACGTCTATTGTAGATAGAGAGGAGGCGCGCGACGGGATTTAGGCACCTTGACAAAGATATAAAATGTGATACAATTGTATATACAAGATATCGCGCAAGCCGGTCATGAAGGAAATTAAATGGAATCCGTTGAAAAGCGAACGGTTGAAACGTACACGCGGTGCTTCTTTTGAAGAGATAATCACGGCCAAGCTGGTTAGTGTTCAGGATCATTCACGCAAGGAACATCAGAGAATATATCTTTTTGAGTATAAGAACTATATCTGGGTAGTCCCGTTTGTCGAAACTGAGAATGAGATTTTCTTAAAAACATTGTATCCTTGCCGGAAGTATACCAAAGTTTACAAAAGAGGAGGAAATAAAAATGAGACGGATCAAGCTTACAAAGGAAGAGAGGGCGATCGAGGACGCCTTAGTCAGGGGTGAGTATATAAACATCAGCAAAAAAGAATTCGTGGAGATTGCGGCGGCGCTTGAAGCGCGTAAGAAAAATGCCGTCTTGAACATACGCGTAAACAGGCATGATTTGGATATTCTTAGGCATAAAGCGCAAAAAGCAGGGATCAAATATCAGACCTTTATTTCCGAGATCCTGCATAAAGTCGCGGAGGCGTAAAATACAGCCGGTAGGATATAAGTAATTGATAGTAGATACTTAGTAGTTTTCGATCTCATGCGTAATTGCGCTTGGGATTTTTTCATATGAGAGTTATAATATAGGGAATTCATCAAAGGGGGACCACAATGAAAGTCGTCGCATTTAACGGGAGCGCGCGCAGGAATGGGAATACCGCGATCCTGATAAGACATGTTTTTAAGGAGTTGGAAAGAGAAGGTATCCAGACCGAGCTTATCCAGCTCGCGGAGCATAAGGTCCAGGGTTGTATTGCCTGTCGTAAGTGTTTTACGGAAAAAAACAAGCGCTGCGCCGTGGGCGATGATATTATAAATGAGTGTATCGTTAAAATGCTTGAGGCGGACGGGATAATCCTGGGTTCGCCGACCTATTTCGCCGATTGCACTGCTTCGATAAAAGCCTTGATAGAGCGGGCGGGGATGGTCGCCCGCGCCAATGACGACATGTTCAAGCGCAAGCTGGGGGCGGCAGTGGTGGCGGTCAGGCGTTCAGGTGCCATCCATGCCTTTGATTCGCTGAATCATTTCTTTACCATAGGGCAGATGATAGTCGTGGGCTCTTCATACTGGAGTATCGGCATAGGGGGGCGTGACAGCGGGGATGTGGAAAGGGACGCTGAAGGGCTTAAGACTATGACTACCCTTGGCAGGAATATGGCCTGGCTTATAAAAAAAATAAACGGCCAGGAGGCTTAGTATGACCGTTAAACAGAGATGGTTTTTAATCGCGGCGATGTGGATAGCCCTTTTCTTCGGGGTATTCGCGTTTTATTGGGTCATGGTCAGGCCGGTAAGCGTAAGGCGGATGTGCGCCGAGAAGGCGATGAAGGTGTCTATGGACGCTAAATCCGGCACGGCTGACATGTTGGAGATAAACCGGGCTGTGTACCTGGAATGTTTAAAGTGTAATGGGGTAAAACAATAATGGAGGCGTAAAATGAAGACAGCGAGGATCCTGGTTTTGGCAGTGATCGCGTTGGCGCTTGGGTCGGGAGCCGTGTTCGCGCAGGCGGACAATGCCGCTCCGGCGCCGGATAAGGGCCCAAGCACGACGATGGCTATGAATATGATGGGGTTCATTCCTAAGCAGATGGTCGCCAGCAATGACGGCGGAGTTATAATCCTCGCCGGCAATAAGCTGATGAAATATGATAAGGACCTGAATCTGGTAAAAGAGGTTGAGATAAAGAGCGTAGCCGAGTTAAAGATCGACGCCAGCTCGGTGCAGGATATGATAAATAAGATGAAGGATAAATACGGCAAGGGTAAAGATAAGTCCGAACCGGCGCCCGCGCCCGCCGCGGAAACAAAATAAGATATTGAAAGGCCCGAAATATGCCCAATTTTTCATTTGAGATAGTATCAGAGGTGGATCTGCAGGAAGTGGATAACGCGGTAAACCAGGCGGCTAAAGAGATGTCCCAGCGTTATGATTTTAAGGACAGTAAGGCTTCTATCGCCTTCGACCGCAAGGAAAAGAAGCTTACCCTTGTGGCGGATGACCATTTGAAGCTTAAGGCTGTCGTGGACATCCTGACCACCCGGATGGCCAAGAGGGGGATCTCCTATAAATCCCTGAAGTTCAACGAGCCGCAGAAGGCTTTTGAGGGGTATCTTCGCCAGACAGTTGATATCTGTACCGGCATTGAGAAGGAAAAGGCCAAAGAGCTTACGGCGATCATAAAAAAGCTGGGCTTAAAGGTGCAGGCGCAGATAGAAGGCGAGAAGGTCAAAGTCAGCGCGCCCAAGAAGGACGACCTGCAGGCGGTCATCGAGCACGTCAGGGGGTTAGATTTTCCCCTACCGCTGGGTTTTTGTAATTACAGGTAGTTTTCCTAAAGGAGAGCCGGTTATGAAAGTCATTGTCGCGGCGGTGGCGGACCATGCCTGGGTCGAGAACGGGTGTCTGTCCGTATCCAGGACCTTCGACGGCAT
The DNA here is from genome assembly GCA_028707105.1 of Candidatus Omnitrophota bacterium. The sequence goes on from JAQTUY010000042.1 coordinate 2,949, forward strand.
CAACGCCGATAAGTTCCCTTATATATTACAGAGGATGAGCGTGGCTTTGAGGGTGCTTATCCCCCGGTCCGAAGCCGGAGAACATAAGCTTCGTTTTTCCTTGTCCGATTCCGACGGAAAAAAGCTGATGAACAGCGAGATGAACATCAATTTCAGTCCGCCTCAAGGTTCAGTCCCCGAGTCCTCATTTTCTTTCGCCCTTAACGGGCAGAATGTCGTTTTCCCCAAAGCCGGAGATTACGCGGTCGATATATTTATCGATGGCCGGATCGAAGCCAGTATCCCCATTTACGCCAGGGAGATGGTTGTTCCTCCGAATATCCCGGGCCGCGCCTAGCCGGCAGGAAATTTCCTGCCAACGCCTTAAATACCAACCCTTCCGTTACATACTCCTGTTGTGTAATTTATTAGTTGACAGCTTTTTTTACAGATGTAGAATATCATTACAAATGAGTACGCCTAAAAAAGAAAAAATCCTATTTTGCTGGAGCGCCGGAAAAGACAGCGCCATGGCGCTTTATAAACTTCATAGCAGCGGGAAGTATGAGATCGCCTGCCTGCTGACCACCGTAACCGAGGGTTATGACCGGGTCGGGATGCACGGGGTGCGCAGGGAATTGCTTAAGAAACAGGTCAAGGAGCTGGGGATACCTTGTGAAGAAGTTTTTATCCCTAAGGATTCCTCTAACGGGGAGTATGAAGCCAGGATGCAGGCGGTGCTTTCTAAATACCACGAGATGGGGGTGGAGAAGGTGGCCTTTGGGGATATATTCCTGGAGGATGTAGCCGGCTACCGGCTTTCCCGCCTGGCCAGGATAGGAATGAAAGCTATATTCCCGCTCTGGGGGAGCAACACATCCGAGCTTGCCCGGGAATTCATAAATACGGGTTTCAAGGCCGTGATCACCTGCGTTGATACCCAGTTCCTGAACCGGCAATTCTGCGGGAAAGAGTTTGATCAAGAGTTTGTCGCCAGTTTACCCGCGGGAGTGGACCCCTGCGGTGAGAACGGGGAGTTCCATACCTTTGTCTTCGCCGGGCCGCTCTTTAGTAAAAACATTGATTATGATAAGGGCGATATCGTCCTGAGGGATAATCGTTTTTATTACTGCGACCTGTTACCATAAATAAGCAGGCTTAAGGAAGATAAGATGCCCAAAAGATGTAAAAAATGCGGGGTTCCTCTCGAGGGGTTTCTCTATGAATGGATATTATCCAGGTTATTCGGGATAAAACCTTCGGAAAAGGAGCCGGATGTCTGCAATAACTGTGAAAGCCGGGGATAAAACCTGATATGGGAGGAGTAAGATGACTGAACACGTGTATACGGGAAAACAAATATTGATAACCATGCCCAATAAGGTCGGTTTATTGTCTAATATCACGACGGTAATAATGAGCCTGGGGATCAATATCGAAGGGGTCAGCGCCAGCGCCAGCGGCGAACAGGCCCAAATAATGATAGTGACTGAGGACAACCGCACCGCGATAGAAGCTTTGAGGACCAAGGGTTATGTGGTTAAGGAAGATGATGTGGTCATGATGGAACTGGAAGACGATCCGGGGACGCTGGAGGATGCCTGTTCCAGGCTCGCGGCAGAGAATATCGATATCAAGTATATTTACGGCACTAGCTGCCCAAGCGGATGCCCGGCCCAGCTGGTCATTAATACAAGCAATAATACCAAGGCGATGTCAATATTGAAGTAGGGTAAGCAGGCGCGGAGGATATCCTGGCGTATTCCCAGGAAAAGGAGGGGCAAGGCGATGGCAAAATATGTGCGTCTATGCAATGAAATATACGTGACAGTTTCCAATAAGATCGGGGTCCTGGCGGATATCTCCAGGGTGGCAGAACAGCTTAGCATCAATATCGAGGCTGTCGCCGGCTACGCCACCGAGACCGATGAAGCCAGGCTGCTGGTAGTTACTTTTGATAACGCGCGCCTGATCCAGGCCCTGAAAAGCAAAGGCTATATCCTGATCAAGGAGATAGAAGTCCTTCTTATCGAGCTGGAAAATAAAGTGGGGTCGCTGGAAGATATGTGTTCAAAACTATCCGCCGAGGATATAGATATCAAGCATATTTACGGGTCGACCTGTCCCGCCGGATGCCCGGCGCAGATAGTCATGTCCACCAGCGATAATAAAAAAGCCCTGGCGGTATTGAAATAAAATATTTCCGGCCCCTCTTGAAATTTAAGGCAATATAGGCTATACTTAAAAAGTGAAACGTTCGGTAATACTTTCAAGAGGAGGGAAGCGCCCGGTGAGTACGGGCACAACAGCCACGGAAAGATTGCCGCGTGCAATCTTTTGAAGATCCGTGGTTTTTTTGTTTGATGAGGAGCGAGGAGCAATATGGAACGCAACTATTTAGCGGAGAACAGGCGTAAATCCGACCGGCTTAAGATAAATCTTGCGGCGTGGTATAAAGTGGTCGGTCCGGTTAACCGCGGCAAGGAAACTGAAGTTGAAATGCTGGACTTGAGCCAGGGTGGAATGGCTTTTTTAACCCGGGATAATATTCCGGCCCGGAGCACGCTTTTGATCAAGTTTGTTTTATTTAAAGTAGATAGAAAGGGTTTTCTTAAGCTGCACGGCCCGGTGAAGCTGGCCGGCGAGGTATGCTCCAGCAGGAGTTCTGCGAATAATCAGCGCCGCCTGGGGGTAACGTTCAAGGAAGTATGCCTGGACGATAAGTTCCAGATCAGGGATTTCGTAGATTTTACCCGCAGCAAGATCAAGGGTTAGTAAGCAGGCGGTAAACGATAGTTTAGTAAAGCCACGGAAATAAAAGGTGATCTTAGCGCTTTAACCTTTTGACCGTGGCTTTATGTTTTATATAACAGGAGGCAATTATGTATAATCGGAGTTGGGGAGCGGACAGGCGCAGGTTCCAGCGTTTAAGCGTCAATCTTAGCGTAGCCTACGAGGTCTACAGCCCGGAGAATATCCGCCAGATGCTCGGCGGCAAAGAAGTGGAAGCCACTGCTCTGGACCTGGGCGGAGGAGGAATGGCGGTCCTGACCAAGCATAATATCCCGATCTGGAGCACCCTTTTGATAAAATTCCTCTTTTTTAAGACCGATCCTAACGGGCTGGTGAGTTTTTCCGAGCCTGTAGATATAGTTGGAGAGGTCCGTTCTACGATCGCCTACCCGCGTAATGAATACCGCCTCGGCATAGCCTTTAAGGGCATTGAAAACAGGCGCGAAAACCGGGTCGCGGATCTCGCGCACGCCCTGAGCCGGCCTTAAAACCCTGTAAAACCTCTATAAAACAAAAAACCCCCTGTTTCTCCAGGGGTTTCTTGTAGGTGATAGGCCTGACTAGCTTCCGCTATCCGGTCTGCCTCCTGCTGCTGTTGGTGACCTCAACTCTTTCTAACGCCTAGTGTAAAGATAACACATTACCCGGAAGATTTCAAGGGGCCGTATAAAATATATTGACTTTTTTTTGAGACGGTGTTAAAAAAGAATCATGAAAAAGATCGCAGCAGCCTGGTTAATCTTTGCCTTTTCTTTCATTAGCGCCTCTTTCGCCGGAGAAATAATCAAGGCTGAGGTGGATAAGTTTGAAGCTACTACTGACGAGGAAATAATCTACAAGCTGAACATAATCTTAGAAAAAAATACCCGTTCCAACCCGCAGCTGCCCGATTTTAAGGGCTTCAAGGTCATATCCCAGGCTCAGTCTACCACGGTATCCTTCCAGGAGGGGCAGTCGGAAATATTGATGACCTACGTTTATATCCTCATCCCTGTTGCCGCCGGAAAGTTTACCATCGGTCCCAGCAGTATCAAGGTCGACGGCAAGGTTTATTTCACCCCAAGCTTTGAGATCGAGGTAGCCCAGGGCAAAAAGCCTCCCCGGCCTGAGCCCGATCAAGAGTCAGACGAAGATGGATCTGACGCGGAAGCGCCCGAATTCACTCTTTAGTGTTTATTTCCCGCGATTTATATACTATAATACCTTCTTATGGAGCATTTGTACGATATCCCCATCCGTTACTTAAAAGGCATCGGGCCGAAACGGGCGAAAGTATTCTCCGCGGCCGGGATCGATAATATTGAGGACCTGCTTTATTATTTTCCCCATCGCTATGACGACCGGACCAAATTAAGCCAGATCTGCCAGGTCGAGGAAGGCGGGGTTTATACTATTAAAGGAGAGATACTTCTGAAGAACCACCGTCGTTCTTTCAGGCGGCGCGCCTTTAGTATCCTGGAGTTAAAGATCGGGGATAAAACCGGGAAATTAAGCTGTGTCTGGTTTAACCAGCCGTATCTTAATGATTATTTTAAGGAAGGCCAGAGCGTTATTCTTAACGGCAAGGTGGAGAATTATTCCGGACGGCTGCAGATGAGCTCTCCTGAATTTGAGATTATTTCCGGCGTCCGGGCTGAAGAGGACGGGCCGGTTCCCGCGGAGGCGGATGAGGCATTGAACGTGGGCAGGATCGTCCCGTTCTATTCCCTTCCCGAGGGGATGACCCAGCGTTATCTGCGCCGGGTGATCAAGAAAACCCTGGATGAATACCTGCCGCGGGTGAATGAATTTCTTCCCTATGATATCCGCTCCAGGAACAACCTGCTTAACCTGGCCAAAAGCCTGCGTAATATCCATTTTCCGGAGAACGACGCCCTGCAAAAAGAGGCTTACGAAAGGCTGGCGTTCGAGGAGTTCTTCCTTTTTCAGGTACCGTTGGTATTACGGAAGTTAAAGCGCAGGGAAAAGCGGGGGATAGCCCATACGGTGGAAGGAGCCCTGCTTGAGGATTTTATCGCCGCCCTGCCTTTCCAGCTTACCGAAGGGCAGAACAAGGCCATTAGTGAAATAAAACAGGATATGGCCAGTCCCAGGCCTATGCAGCGCCTCTTACAGGGCGATGTGGGTTCCGGAAAGACCGTAGTCGCGGTTATCGCCAGCTTGATGGCGGTCCAGGGGGGTTACCAGGTGGCTTTTATGGTGCCTACCGAGATACTGGCCAGGCAGCATTATGAGAAGATAAAACATCAGGAAAAAAGCATAAAGACAGGATTACTGGTCAGCAGCCTTAAGCCGAAGGAAAAAGAGAAGATCTTTAAAGAGGCCAAAGACGGCAAGCTGGACCTGTTGATCGGCACCCACGCTTTATTGGAAGGGGCGGTTGATTTTAAGGATCTGGGGCTGGTAGTGATCGATGAACAGCATAAGTTCGGGGTCGCCCAGCGGGCTCTCCTGCCTAAAAAGGGGAGCAACCCCGATATCCTGATCATGACCGCTACCCCCATACCGCGGACCCTGGCTATCACGCTATACGGCGACCTGGATATATCCGTGATCAAGGAAATGCCCGCGGGCAGGAAACCGGTTACCACCCGGTTTGTCTCGGAGGGCCAGCGCCGCCAGGTATATAAATTTATCGCTTCTAAAGTCAAGGAAGGCCGTCAGGCTTATATCGTTTATCCGGTCATCGAGGCTTCTTATCTGACCGACCTTTCGGCTGCCGAGGATATGTATAAGGAGTTGAGTAAACAGGTCTTTCCGGAGCTTCGGGTGGGCCTGGTCCATGGCCGGCTCAAGTCCCGGGAACAGGACAGCGTAATGGATAAATTCAGGAAAGGGGAACTGGATATCCTGGTTTCAACTACCGTACTGGAGGTCGGCATCGATGTGGCAAATGCTTCGGTCATGGTTATTGAAAATGCCGAGAGGTTCGGGCTTTCGCAATTGCACCAGCTGCGCGGCCGCATCGGCAGGGGGCCCTATGATTCCCAGTGTATCCTGATCGCGCATCCCCAGACCGAAGAGGCAAGGCTGCGGATCAAAGCTATTGTTGAGAACTGTGATGGTTTCCGGATCGCCGAAGAGGACCTGAAGATCAGGGGCCCGGGGGAATTTTTCGGCAAGCGTCAGAGCGGGCTTACCGAATTAAAGATAGCTAATCCTTTGACCCAGATGCATTTGTTAAAAAAAGCCAGGGAAGAAGCCCTTAAGCTTATCGATAAAGACCCGAAAATGGAAGAACATCAGGATGTTCCGTTAAGAGATAAATTGCTCCAGCGTTTCCCGGGGTATGAAAAACTGATTATGGTAGGATAAAAACGGGGTCAGACCTAATTTTTATCCTATGTTATAGCGTGAAAAAATTAGGTCTGACCCCGTTTTCTAAACTATGCGTATAATAACAGGTAAATACAAGAACAGGTTAATAAAAATACCTAAGGGTATCCGGCCGACCCAAAATAAGGTAAGGAAGGCTATTTTTGATATCCTGGGGGATGTTGAAGGGCTTTCGTTCCTGGAGCTTTTTGCCGGTTCAGGCGCCGTAGGCCTGGAGGCTCTTTCTCAGGGCGTCAAAGAGGCGGTATTTGTGGAGAGCGGCCCTGAATGCCTCAGTGTCCTTAAGGCTAACCTGGCCTGGGCCGAGCCGGGAAGTTATTATTTATTGGCGATGGACGTGGAAAGGGCGGTCAGGGAATTGGCTAAGAAGCGCAAATTCGACATTATCTTTCTTGATCCGCCTTATTATCAGGATTTATCAAAAAAAACCTTGCAAATGCTTATTGCTTGTGATATATTAGCGCCCAATGGTTTAATAGTGGCGCAGCATTTTCAAGAGGATAATCTCCCGTTGCACACGGGAGATTTAGTCTTATTGAAGCAAGCCGGGTACGGAGATACCGTACTTTCCATCTATAGAAGGGGAAGCGATGTGCCAGAAGGCGATCTATCCGGGAACGTTTGATCCCATGACTTACGGGCACCTTGATATCATAAAGAGGGCGCGGGAAATATTCGAAGAGGTCATCGTAGTGGTGGCGCAAAAGCCCAATAAAGACACCCTTTTTACCTTTAAAGAAAGGCTGGAGTTTATCAAGCGCGCTGTCAGCGGTTTAGATAATGTCAGCGTGGAGGGTTTTAGCGGGCTTACTATAGATTACGCCGCTAAAAAGAAGGTTAAGGTCCTGATAAGGGGCCTGAGGATGATCTCCGACTTTGAATATGAATTCCAGATGGCGCTTACCAACCGCAAGCTTTCCGCCGAGGTGGAGACCATATTCCTGATGCCCCATGAATCTTACAGTTATCTTTCATCAAAACTTATAAAAGAAGCGGCTTCCCTGGGGGCGAACCTGTCGCCATTCGTCCCTGATTTCGTGGAAAAAGCCCTCAAAAAGAAATTACGCTAAAAAATTGCTCTCTAAAACTCTGCTGAAGATAGATCTAAACCGGATGCCTGTCGAGGGTTTAGTGTTAGAGGAGAATATAAACGCCTCGGACCTGGACACCGACAGCGAGTTTATAAAGGCCAACGGCCCGATAAAGGTGCGGGCTGAAGTTTCCCGGATTACCAACGCGGTGACGGTCGCCCTGGAAATGAACGCCGCGCTGAAGATGAACTGCGGCCGCTGCCTGGAAGATTTTGAGGCGCCCCTTAAAAAGGGCGTGGTCCTTAATTATTTCGTTGAAAGCTCGCAGAGAGCCATTGACCTGACCCCGGATATAAGGGAGGAGTTCCTCCTCGCTTATCCGATGAATCCGCTGTGCAGCCCGGGATGCAAGGGGTTATGCCCTAAATGCGGACAGAACCTTAACAAACAGAAATGCGCGTGTTAATTACCTGACGCGAACAAGGAGATAAATCATGCCATTACCAAAGCAACGACATTCTAAACAGCGCGGCAGAAAACGCCGTACTCATTGGAAATTGCCCAAGCCTAATCTCGTGCCATGCCCGCAGTGTAAAGAGCTTAAGCTCATCCACCATGTATGCAAGGTGTGCGGTTTTTACGACGGCAAGCAGGTAGTCGAGATAAAGGTTAAGACCAAAGAGAAGAAAACCCGTTAGTCAAACCCGGTTAAAATATGAAGATCATCATTGATGCTATGGGCGGAGATCACGCTCCGGAAGTGGTAATAGAGGGAGCGATCGCCGCGGTCAAGGAATACGGAGTCGATATTATTCTTACCGGCGATGAGGCCAGGATCAAGGGCCTGCTTGCCGGAAAGCATTATACCGGAGATAAGATCGCGATCCATCCCACCACCGAGATTATCGGGATGTCCGAGCCCGCCGCGGTCAGCGTGCGGAAAAAGAGGCATTCTTCCATTAGCGTGGGCTTGAACCTCCTCAAAGAAAACGGCCAGGGCGCTTTTTTTAGCGCGGGCAACACCGGCGCGGTCGTGTGCGCCGCGACTTTGACCCTCGGGCTTTTACCGGGAGTGGAAAGGCCGGGGATCGCCATAGTTTGTCCTACCTTAAAAGAGATAAGTTTGATGGTCGATGTCGGAGCTAATATTGACGCCAAGCCTCTTCATATCCTCCAGTATGCCGCGATGGCGGACGCTTATTCCCGTTCGGTCCTGAACAAGGTCAAACCGACCATAGGCCTTCTGAATATCGGAGAAGAAGCTACCAAGGGAACGGATTTTGTCAAGGAGACCTACAATTTATTATCCCAGAGTAATATTAATTTTATCGGGAACATAGAAGGCAAGGATCTGT
>JAQTUY010000182.1 GCA_028707105.1 Candidatus Omnitrophota bacterium
CGTCTGATGGAGATCGATACCGTCATACATCGTACGGCCTTGTGGGTATTGACTTCCTGTTCCATCTTAATACCCGTAGGCGTAATGCTTTATTTTCTGCGCGGATGGTTCGTTACCCTTAATTGGCTGCAGCTGACATTCTTGATGACTGGCTTGTTCTATATCTTTTTGTTCTACTACCGTAAAATGCAGCCTCGCATCGATCATTTTTTCCGCCGGCGTAAGTATGATTATTATAAAGTGCTCGGCGAGATCGGCCAGAAGATAGGCAGCGAACTGGATATAAATAGCGTGATCTCGCGTCTTTTTAAGGAGCTAAAAGAGATACTTTATATACGCAGCGGCATAGTCTTGGTCCAGCAGCCGGGCCAGCGCGGTTTTAATGAAGTTGGAAATATCGGATACTCTCCCCAGACGGGGCAGGATAAGAGCGGATCCGCGGCATTAGATGATGACAGTTCTTTATTTAAGTGGCTCCAGGGGCATCAGCGGGTCATAGAAAGAGAACAGCTTGAAGCTGATCCGCAGTATGAGGCGATAAGGCGCGAGGGTTCGGCATTTCTGGCGCGGAATAATATTGAACTTCTTATACCTGTCATCATGGAGGGCAAGGTCAACGCGCTGATAGGTATCGGAAAAAAGGAGAACCTTCAGTCCTACACCAATAAAGATATCGAACTCCTGGAGAATATGGGCCGCCAGATCGGCATCACCATAGATAATGCCATGCACCATGAAGATATCGTGGAAAAGGAGCGGTTGGCGGAAGAAATGAAGCTTGGGCGTGAGATCCAGATGAATCTTCTGCCTCAGGAGGTCCCTTTGATAGCGGGGCTGAACGTTCAAGGGCTGATGCAGCCGGCCAAGGAAATAGGAGGGGATTACTACGATTTTATCACGCTGCCCGATAAGGATAATTTATCGATAGTCATCGGTGACGTTTCCGGAAAAGGCGTGGCCGCGGGATTGTTAATGGCCATGGCTAAGACCGCCATCCATACTCTTTCTCAGGAAGAAGCCTCTCCCCGGACGATCCTCCTGCGCACCAATAATATCCTTAATCGCCATATCGGCGGACATAAATTCATGACCCTTTTGTATCTTACCTGGGAATCCAGGACTAATACAATGGTTTATTCCTCCGGAGGGCACGAGCATATCCTGCTTTATCATAACGCTGCCGGGATAATAGAGGCTATCCAATCAGGGGGTTTTATGCTCGGGATGCTCCCGGATATCGATACATTCCTTGAAGAAAAGCGCATTAAGCTTGAGCCTAAAGATAAAATCCTGCTTTATACTGACGGGGTGACCGAGGCTGAGAACCAGTCGCATGATCGTTTTGGCCTGGATAAATTGCAGGATGCTTTCCGGAAGAATATTGATAAGCCCACGTTAGAGCTTATGCAGGCCATTAGGGATGAGGTATATTCTTTTATCGGCGCCCACCCTCAATACGACGATATCACACTGGTGGTCATGGAGGCGCAGTAGGAAATGCGGTATTATGTCGTCAGTTCTTTTATTAACGGAGTCGTCTTTATCCTCCTGGGCGCTTTCGTATACTTTAAAAATCCCCAGCGTACCGTCAACAAGGTCTATTTTTTCTTCAGCCTTGCCGTCGCGGAATGGGCCTTTGCCTATTTTTGCTGGCTGGTGCTGGGCAAGGACCATGACAGCGCGCTTTTCTGGTCGAGGGCGCTAAATGTCGGCCCCACGTTAATATCCGTCCTTTTTTTTCATTACATATTGGCATTATTCAACTGGACCGCTTCTTATAAGAAGATTCTTGCCTGGGGCTATGCCATAAGTGCCGTGTTTTTTGTATCTTCATTCACGCCTTTTTATGTGCGCGATGTCGTTCCCCAGCCCTGGTTCCCCTATTATCCCGCCGCAGGCGTAGTACATCCGTTCTTCCTTGTGTTATTCTTCGGCCTTCCCCTGTATTCCGCGGTATTGATGTTCAAATTCTACCCCCAGGCCAGCCTTATTCAAAAACTGCAGATCAAGTATCTATTGGTCTGCATAATCCTGGGTTTTGGAGGAGGAGGGTCTAATTTCTTTTTAATGCATGATGTACATTTCCCCCCTATTTTTAACATAGGCGCGGTCGCCTTCCCTCTTCTATTGGCTTATCTTATTATCCGTTACAGGGTCATGGAGATCGATACCGTCATCCATCGCACAGCGCTGTGGATCTTGACATCCTGCCTGGTCTTGATCCCCGCGGGGGTAATACTGTTTTTTACCCGCGAATGGCTGACTACCTTAAACTGGCTGTCGCTTACCTTTTTGATGACCGGGCTGTTCTACCTGTTCTTATTTTATTACCGTAAGATGCAGCCCAGGATCGACCATTTCTTCCGCCGCCGCAGATATGACTACTACCAGGTTTTAGGCGAGATCGGCCAGAAAATAGGGAGCGAACTTGATATTAACAGCGTTATAGCCAGGCTTTTTAACGAACTTAAGGAAATACTTTATATCCGCAACGGCATGGTACTGGTCCAGCAGCCCGGCCAAATCAATTATACGGAAGCCGGGAGTATCGGTTATGAAAAATTGGGAGGGAGGGGGAAAAAAGGATCTATCGAGCTGGATTATCGAAGCGGCCTGGTGAAGTGGGCGCAGGAGCATAAGGGGAGTATAGAAAAGGAGCAGGTCGAGATCGACCCTCAATATGAGCTTATTAAAGAAGAAGCTCTGGATTTTTTGCGCGGTAATTCCCTGGAGGTTTTTATCCCCGTATTTATGGAGGGCAAGGTCAACGCTCTTTTGGGCATCGGCAAGAAAGACAACCTCCAGGCTTATACGGCTAAAGATATCGAACTCCTGGAGAATATGGGCCGCCAGATCGGTATTACCATAGATAACGCCA
>JAQTUY010000183.1 GCA_028707105.1 Candidatus Omnitrophota bacterium
GCAATACCGTCATCTATGGGCGTGCCGATAAAGATAATGCGGTCTTTGAGCAAACGGGAAAAAATATCATAAGCCCGTTCATAACCGCGGCTGGTCTGTTCAATAACCATGGGAACCAAGGTCTGGCCTTTCATTATTTACCCCCCCTTTCGTCCACGAGGACGATTCTTACGCATCCCACTTCGCATTTTTTAATAAAAATTCCATCGTCTTCTGCGAGACATGCTCGTCATTGGGAATATTTTCCAGACGGGCAACTTCCTCCAGGATCAAGAATACGCGCACATCGGATTCCGCCCGTTTTTTAAGGTTCTCCCTTAACGCGGGCTCCTGTTTTTCTATCTCTTCCCTCTGCATACCGCGCATGGCCAGGTCGACTTTTACCTGCTTTATCAGCTCTTCCAGATGCTGGTTTATCAGGCTCTGAGGCACATCAAAAGCGGCCTGCTTGGTCAGCTGCTCGATAATGCCGTTCTCCAAAGACACTCTTTGCGCCCGGACCTTCTCAAGGTAGAGTTGTTTTTCCAAAACCGCTTTTAGATCGTCCATCTTCGGATAGCCCAGGCTGCGCACCCAGCTCTCATCCGTTATCTCCTTAAAGTTCTCTTTTATCTTATCTATGGCAACGGACATCTCTTCCGGCTTTATCTCGATGGGCTTATACTCGGTTTTTAATCCCTTATAATTCTTCAGTTCTATTTTAGGTTTGACCTCGACTGTCGCCTTGAAACTTAACGTATCGGCGCCCAGATTGACATCCGCTATATCGGGCATGGATACCGGCTCCAGGCTTTCCTTGGCCAGGGCCTGGTTATAGACCTCGGGGATGAGCTGCCTGATGACCTCTTCGCGGGCCGGTGCGGAATAATGCTTTTCCAGGACATCGCGCGGGACGTTACCGGGCCTGAAGCCCTTGACCTTGGCGTGCTCCCCAAGGTGCTTATAGACATCTTCAAACTTATTCTTTAATATATCGCCGCTTACTTCTATCGTTAATTCACGTTTATTACGGTCTAACTTTTTAACCTGTGTTTTCATTACTTCCTCCGTAGAAATACTATCATAAAAAAGTAAATAGTTTTTTGACTTGTTGGGAAAGTTTGTTAAGGCAGAGGACGCGTCCCTACATGCTGAATTTCTCTCCTAAGTAGATCTCCCTGGCCCGCGGATTATTTATCAGCTCCGTTGCTGTTCCCGAGATCAGGATCCTGCCTTCCGCGATCAGGTAAGCCCTATCGGTGATGGCAAGCGTTTCTCTCACGTTATGGTCGGTAAGCAATATCCCCAGCCCCTTATTCCTCAGGTCGGTAATTATCTCCTGCGCCTCGTTGACCACAATAGGGTCTATCCCGGAGAACGGCTCATCCAGCAGGATAAAAGAAGGATTAGTGATCAAGGCGCGGGTTATTTCCAGCCGCCTTCTTTCTCCTCCCGATAAAGTATAGGCCCTGCTTTTAGCAAGATGCGCTATGTTCAATTCGTTAAGAAGCGAATCCAGCCTTCTTTTCCTCTCCGTGCGGCTGATGGGCAGAGTTTCCAGGATAGCGCTGATATTCTCCTCAACAGTAAGCCTCCTGAATATAGACGGCTCCTGCGAAAGGTAACCGATACCGAACCTGGAACGCTCGTGAATAGGCAGCCTGGTTATGTCCTGATTATCAAAGATGATCTTGCCTCTGGTAGGAGGGATTATCCCCACGATCATGTAAAAAGTCGTGGTCTTACCCGCGCCGTTAGGGCCAAGGAGGCCGACGACCTCCCCGCGCTTGACGACCATATCAACGCCGCAGACGACTTGTTTCCCATCGTAGGATTTTGCGAGTTCCTTAGTTTCCAAAAGACGCATTGAGATCCTCTTGAGAGTAAAAAATCAGGCGGGGCTTACCTAAAAGCACGACCTTCTTGTCGACGCCGGTAAAGACCGCTTCATCGCTGTAAGAAACGTTTTCTCCGCGCTCGATCTTGACATTGCCCTTAGCGATGATCCTGTCTATCTTACCGCCTCCGACAGACCCGGCCATATCAGGTGCGGCCGGTTGTTTCTTACCGCTGTCCTCTTCCTTGCCTCCGGTAATAAAATATACCTCCATTATATCGCTATAAAGGTTCAGGTCCTTCTGGGTGACCTTGACGTTCGTTTTAAAAACAGCGACATTTTTGGCGTAATCTATCTCCATAGGCCCGTCGCAGGTGATGACAATCTTATCCTTGATAGCCATCTCCTGGCCGGCGCCTTCCTGCGGCTTGATCTCCACCGTCACATCCTTGTTCAGGTTGACCTTCTTCAGGTCGGTTTTGGCCACAGCGCCGGTGGCGGTGGTAAACATATTGTTACGCTCGATGTTGACCAGGGCTTCGGTCATCACAGTCTGCTTATCCCTGTCCCAATCCAGGTAATCCGTGGTCAATTTGGTCCCTCCGGAGCTGGTAACGACTACGTCCTTTTCCAGATGGACCTTACCTTCCGCTTTGTCAAAATCCCCCCGCTCGGCGGTCAAAGTCAGGTCTTCCTGCTTGCCGTATACTTTACCGGTGATATCCTTAAGCTTGACCACATCGGAGAATATATCCGCGGATTGCCCTGAAAGCTCCCAGGTTTTTTTGCCTCTCTCGCCGAAACCCGACAAGGAGAAATCATTGATCTTCTGGTCAGACTCCTCCTCCAGCGCGGGCACGGCGCTATCGTCAGCCCCAAAAGCAGCCCAAGCCAGGCCGAAAAAAAACAGCATAAACACCAAAAAACCGCTTGTTTTTCTCATAAGACCTTAATATAATAACATTTTCACTCGTATTGTCAAGCCTTTAAATAGCCTCCCGGTGAAAAAGCCATGAAAATCGCGATATTATTGATTTTAATCCTTTTTTGGATCACAG
>JAQTUY010000043.1:0-6805 GCA_028707105.1 Candidatus Omnitrophota bacterium
TTATCGGTAAAAAGTTCCTTAAACAAGCTCCCATTAGCGATTTTGAAGGCCATACCAGGGCCTTTTTGAAGGTCCAGGACGGATGTAATAATCGTTGTTCATATTGTAAGATCCCCCTGGTAAGGGGAAATTCAGAGAGCAGGCCCTTGGCGCAGGTTATCGATGAAGCGCAGGCGCTGGTAAACAGCGGTTTTAAGGAGATAGTCTTGTGCGGGATCTGTCTTGGTTCGTTCGGCAGGGACCTGCGTCCTAAAATAAGCCTGGTAGATATTTTAAGCCGGATGGAAAAAATAAAAGGTTTATTGCGCATCCGTTTAAGTTCCATTGAAGCGGGGGATGTAAGTGAGGCGCTGATCGGGCATATGGCGCGGTCTGAAATAGTTTGCCGTCATCTGCATATCCCGATGCAAAGCGGCGCTGACGCGGTGCTGCGCAGGATGAACCGGTCCTACCGCAGGAATGATTATTTAAAGCTGGTTGGGAAGATCAGGCGCCAGCTGCGGGGGGTAAGTATTACTACGGATATTATGGTCGGTTTTCCGGGAGAATCAGAGGGCGATTTTAAAGATACGCTTTCTTTGGTTGAAGCAGTTGAGCCTTTGCGGGTGCACATTTTTCCTTATAGCCCCAGGCAGGGCACTATGGCGCATGGATTTGACACAGGGTTGGCTCCGGTTATCATACAAGAGAGATTGTTTTTGTTGAAGAATGAAGCTTTGAAGAGTTCCGGGGTTTTTCGCCGCAGGTTCCTGAATAAAAAAACGGATGTACTCATTGAGAAGCGGTGTAAAGACAGGCCGGAATTCTGGCAGGGTTATACAGGAAATTATATCCGGGTTTTGGTGTCTTCGCCGCGAAATTTAAGCAATCAACTTCTCCGGGTGGAGTTAAAAAAAATAGACGGTGAAGGCATGATAGGTTTTATCAGAAAGAAAGAGAAGGAAGCTTCTGGTTATTAGACCTTGCTTTGTTCTTTTTTGATACTTCTTCTTTTTTAGCAGCCGCGATAAATTTTTTTATCTTCCGGTGATCCTTCTTGCCGGGAGAGCTTTCCAGCGAGCTTGAGGCATCCAGCCATTCAGGCCCCACAGTTTTTAATGCCCTGTTTATATTTCTTGCGTTTAACCCTCCGGATAAGAATATCGGCCTGCCCAGTTCTTTTAGCCCTTTTAATAACGTCCAATTAAAAGTCCTGGCCGTGCCTCCGAATTTCCCCGTGGAATAGGTATCAAACAGGAAGGCGTAAACCCGGTAATTTTTTATGCCGGCCAGGCTCTGGGCATCTTTGACGCGAATAGCCTTGATTATCTTGTAATTCCTGAATTTTTCGCAGAATTGAGCGGATTCTGTCCCGTGGAATTGCAGCATGTCCAGGCGGCAGAGGTGCTGGATTTTTTTGACGTAATCTTCGCCGGAATTTACGAAAACACCGACTTTCAGTATATTCTGCGGGAGCGCCCCAATTATGTCCCGGACTTCCTGCGGCGTGATAAAGCGCGGGCTTTTCTTATAGAATATAAATCCAATCGCGTCCGCGCCGGCTTTGCAGGCGCAAAGCGCGTCTTCCAGATTAGTGATACCGCAGATCTTTACTTTTGCCATTTTTACCATCCCATTATTTCTTCAACTTTATTATAGATATTGTCGGCGCGCATAAACGCTTCTCCGATGAGCACGGCGCTTACCCCCAGTATCCGCAGGAAGAGGACATCCTGGTAACTCTTGATGCCGCTTTCTACCACTACGGTTTTATCTTTAGGTATGAGGGGAAATAGCTTTTGGGTGGTCGTAAAGTCCACTTCAAAAGTATTTAAGGAGCGGTTATTTATACCGATAAGGGGCAGGTTCTTTAATTTCAGGATTTTTTTAAGTTCTTTTTCATCATGTACCTCGATCAGGGCGTCTAATCCCAGAGATTGAGCCAGCTCCGACAATTCCGTGATCGTCTCCCGGGTAAGTATATCGGCAATAAGCAGGATAGCGTCCGCGCCGTATGCCCTGGCTTCGTAGACCTGATAGGGTTCGAGGATAAAGTCCTTCCTTAACAGGGGCAGGCTGATCGTTTGCCTTACCTGGTTTAAGTCATTGAGGCTGCCCTGGAAGAAATCCTCTTCAGTTAATACCGATATTGCCTGGACCTGGGCTTCCTGATATATGGATGCGATCTTTAGCGGGTCAAAGTCCTGGCGGATCAGGCCCGCGGAAGGGGAGGCTTTCTTGATCTCCGCGATAAGAGAGATTTGTTTTGGCTTAGCGATGCTTTCAATAAACGGCTTCGCGGGAGGGAGGGCGGAGATCCTGTTTATCAATTCTTCCTGGCTTAAGGCCTGCTTATTAAGGGCGATTTTTTCTTTTTTCCTGGCGATTATGCTTTTTAGCGCGTCTTTCATTAAATACTCCTTTCTGACTTAAGATTATACCACGAGAAAACGGGGTCAGACCTAATTTTTATTTTCTTTATAGCGGAAAAATCAGGTCTGACCCCGTTTTGCCGTGTTATTTCTTTTACTTGACATAATGATACTAGTATGGTATCATTATCGCAGTGAGGAGAAAATGAAATTAATTACCAGGGATACGGATTACGCGATAAGGGCGCTGTGTTTTATTGCCGGAAGCAAGGATAAGACGCTTTCCGCCGGCCGGATGGTCAGGGAATTGAAGGTCCCCCGGCCATTCTTGCGCAAGATCCTGCAGAAGCTCAACAAAACAGGTTTGCTTCGGTCGCGGAAGGGATCAGGGGGAGGCTTTTCGCTGTCAGCGCAAGCCGATAAGATATTGTTAACTGACCTGATCAGGGCCTTCCAGGGGGATTTGAAGCTAAACGATTGCTATTTAAAGAAGAAGCCCTGTCCGGACCGGCAGACGTGCCCCTTTAAGAAAAAGATTGATGCTATTGAAAAATATGTTGTTGCGCGATTGTCGTCTATTACCATCGGCGGACTTATAAGGGAAAAGAAAGGGTATAAAAAACATGGGGTACGAAGCCGCTCTTGAAAAATCCTGGCTGGAGCTTGAAGGTATCGCTCCGCAAGGGACGGGTAATGTTCGTTTTTTAGCCGATGAATATTCCATTGACCTGGAGAAGAGGAGGGTTTTATCGCTTTCTTGTAATATTCCGGCTAAGGATCATACCGCGATCCTGGTATTGCATTATTTTACCCGCAGCCTCAAAGGCCTGCCTCCTTTAGCCGGGGAGTGGGTATCATTTAAACAACTTGAAGGAGGGCTGGGATATTATCCTGCTTTCAAAAAGCGGGTCATTGTTCCTATTTTAAGGAAATACGGCTCTGATCCTAAAGCGCTTGCCGGCATAACGGAGCGTTTTAAGGCGAAGGTAATAGAAATGGCAGATGCCGCGGTGGTGATAGAGGCATTTGATAATGTGCCGGTGCTTTTGACCGTCTGGAAGGCTGACGAAGAATTCGGACCCGAAGCTAACGTTCTTTTTGACAAAAACATCGCCCGGATCTTCTGTACCGAAGATACTATTGTTATGGCCGGCTTTGTAGCATACGGTATTTAACGGAGGTGAAAATGGCCCAGATCGATCAGCTCAGACCTAAAATTTCGATAATCGGCTGCGGCGGCGTAGGGATGCGCTATGCCTATGCTTTAATAATGAGCGCCCTGGCGCGCCAGCTCGTCCTGGTGGATAAGGATAAGAGCAGGCTTGAAGGCGAGGTCATGGATTTGTCCCACGGGGCTCCTTATATTTCTCCCGTTGAGATCATTGCCGGAGAATACAGCGATCTGGCAGGTTCGGACCTGGTCGTGATAACTGCCGGTCGTAAGCAGCAGCCGGGTGAATCCCGGATAGACCTTGTCAGCGCCAACGTTGAACTTTACAAGGCGATCATCCCCGAAGTCGTAAAATACGCCCCTGATGCCATCATCCTGGTGGTGAGTAACCCGGTAGATATCCTTTCTTACGCCGCCTTTAAATTTTCGGGGAAACCGGCGAATGAAGTGATCGGCTCCGGCACTGTCCTGGATACCGCCAGGTTCCGTTTTCTTCTAAGCCGGCATTGTAATATCGACCCGCATAATGTGCATGCCTATATCCTGGGGGAACATGGAGACAGCGAGATCGCCGTTTGGAGCAAGGCGATGATCGGCGGGGTCTACTTCAGCGATTATTGCCTGATCTGTGAAAAGAGGCGCGCTTGCAGGGGGGAAAAAGAATTTGATGAGATCCTTTCCGAAGTGAGGAATTCGGCGTATAAGATAATAGAAAAAAAGGGGGAGACGTCTTATGGGATAGGTCTGGCCCTTGTGCGCATAACCCAGGCGATCATCAACAATGAGAATGCCGTCCTGCCGGTATCAACCTTGATCCGGGATTACCTGGGTATCAGCGATGTTTATTTGAGCGTTCCGTCGATATTGAACAGGGCCGGCGTAAGGGCGTCTTTAAGGCTCGAGTTGAACTCCAAGGAGCGGGAGGAGTTTGAAAAGTCCGCTGAAACGGTGAAAAGCGTTATAAAACAGGTGGGATTATAATTTGTTAAGGGGGTGATAATAATGGCAGTTAAGGTCAGGTACATGCTGCGCCCTATCGCGCATTGCAAGGAGGGCTGCGGTATCCGGTCCTGAGCAAGACGTTAAACTGTTCATCCTCATTTTTACCTTGCGCCAGCGTCTTCTTTCTGATATCTTAATATGCGCGGCAGATACAATTCAAAGATGATAAATAGGGGGGTAGTAAATGGAAACTAACGTTTTACATCATTTAAGTTACGGGATGTACGTGGTCGCTTCTCACAAAGACGACGTGTTTAACGGCCAGATCGCCAATACCGTATTCCAGATAACCAGCGAACCTGCCATGATCGCTGTCAGTATCAGCAAACAGAATCTGACCCATGAGTATATCGAGGCCAGCAAGCATTTCAGCGTCTCGGTCTTAGCCGAAGACACCCCGCTTACCTTTATCGGGTGGTTTGGTTTCCGCTCAGGCAGGATCGAGAAGAAATTCAAGGACGCGTCGTTTAAAATACAGCCTTCGGGCTGCCCTATAGTCCTGGATAACGCTATTTCTTATCTGGAGGCTAAGGTAGTCAATAAATTCGATTGTAACACGCATACGCTTTTCCTGGGGGAAGTGATCAGCTCTCAGGTATTAAGGAACGCTCCGCCGATGACCTACGCGTATTATCATGAGGTTAAGAAAGGCACTACCCCGCAGACCGCGCCTACCTTCATAAAGGAAGAATCGCCTTCGACCAAGCGCGGTCCGGTCCAGCAAAAATACCGCTGCGCCATTTGCAATTATATATACGACCCTGCCGTGGGAGACCCCAATAATAAGATCCCCAAGGGCGTTGCTTTTAATAGCCTGCCGGAAAGCTGGGTTTGCCCGGTGTGCGCGGCCGATAAAAGCCAATTCGAAGTGGAGGAGTAAAAATGCATAAGTTCTTTGAGGCCTCCGAAATATTAGAGTTTGCCCTGCGGATAGAAGAGAATGGGGAAGAATTTTACCGCGCGATAGCCAAAAAAATGGAAAAGAAAGAAGTAAAGAACCTTTTTGAATACCTGGCCGATGAGGAGATCAAGCATCACCAGATCTTCACCGATATACTGGCCAAGGTCGGCAAGTATGAGCCGCCGGAAAGCTACCCTCATGAGTACCTTCTTTATCTGCGTTCTTACGCCGATGAGCGTATTTTTAATGCCGATAAAAAAAGCAAGCTCGCGGCAAAAGAGATCACAGAGCCAAAGGAAGCGGCGGAGTTCGGGATGGGGATGGAGCTGGATTCCGTCCTTTATTACCTCGAAGCCAAGAATTTTGTTTCTGAAGCGCAAAGGTGGATCATTGATAAGATAGTCGAAGAAGAGCGCGGGCACTATATGAAGCTGATGGAGTTTAAAAAGGCTCTATAGGCCTTTGCGCCTCATAGGGGAGGTGGAAATGAAGACCTTTGTCTGTAAAAGATGCGGCTATGTTTCTTTTAACGCGGCTCCGGATAATTGCCCGGTGTGCGGGGCGCCCAAGGAGCAGTTCCAGGAAGATAGCAGCGCGATAAAGAAGCCCGTCGATCCGGGTAACCTTAACGATCTTGAAAAAAAACATATTCCGGCTATAGATATTAAAAAACAGTGCGGTTTAGTGGGGCCCGGGTGCGTGGACGCGAATATCAAGATAGGTTCCGTCGTTCACGTGATGGAAGGTAAGCATTTCATCATGTATATCGATGTTTACCTTGATTATGCTTTTATCGCCCGTTATCACATGGTTCCTGAAAAGTTGAATCCTGCCCTTGGCATACACCTTAAGGCCGCTCAGGGTAAGCTCACCGTGCTGGAAAACTGCAATATTCACGGCCGTTGGGCAGCTGAAGCCGATATTTAAGATGGTGAAGCTTTCCGCGGAGGTCGCGCAGTTTTTCCAGAATCAGGGCTTTGTTATAGTAAGCACCTTAGATAACGACGGCACGCCTCATAATTCCTGTAAGGGTATTGTCAGGGTCAGCCCGCAAGGCAAGATCTATCTGTTGGACCTTTATCAGGCTAAGACATACCGTAATCTGGTCAATAATCCCCGGATAAGCATTACCGCGGTTGATGAGTATAGGTTTGCCGGGTATTGCCTGAAAGGCGAAGCGAAGATAGTTCAGAATAAAAAGATCGGCCCCCGGATCACCGCCGAATGGGAGGAAAAGGTCACCAGCAGGATAACCCAGCGGATGATCAGGAATATCCGTGAAGAAAAAGGGCAAAGCCGCCACCCGGAAGTTTCTTTCCCCAAGCCCAAATATATGATCGTCATGGAGGTCAAAGAGATAGTCAACTTGGCGACGTAGAA
>JAQTUY010000043.1:6905-11301 GCA_028707105.1 Candidatus Omnitrophota bacterium
TTGCAATAATCCCTTGCCAAGAGAGTAATTTGTGTTATAATTACTTTTCCTTTAAAAAAACCTTCAAATAGGATGATTTAGATGCGTAAAACCATAATCGCGGGTAATTGGAAGATGTACAAGACCGTTTCCCAGGGCATAGAATTGGCTAACGGCTTAAAACGCGATCTTTTTGACCTGGATAGTGAAGTTGTTGACGTAGTCATCTGCCCTCCGTATACCGCCCTTTCGGAAGTAGCCGAGGTGGTTTACGAGTCCGATATTAAATTAGGCGCTCAGGATATGTATTGGGCGGATGAGGGGGCGTTTACGGGCGAGGTCTCCGGGATGATGCTTAAGGATATAGGGGCCGCCTATGTTATTATCGGCCATTCCGAAAGGAGACAGTATTTCGGCGAGACTAATGAGTCGGTGAATAAGAAGGTCAAGGCGGCGCTTAAAAACGGCCTTTTACCTATAATCTGCGTGGGGGAGACGTTAAACGAAAGAGAGCAGGGTAAGACCTTCGATCTGGTCAAGGATCACCTGGAAAACGGCCTGAAAGAGATAAACGCTGAAGATATGCTTAAGATCACAGTGGCCTATGAGCCGGTTTGGGCGATTGGGACCGGTAAGACCGCTACTCCTCAGCAGGCCCAGGAGGTCCAAAAATATATTAGGGATTTACTTATAAAGCTGTATAATAAAGAAACAGCCGGCAAGATAAGGATCCAGTACGGCGGGAGCGTGAAGCCCGATAATATTGAGACCTTAATGAAACAGCCGGACATAGACGGAGCGTTGGTCGGAGGAGCGAGTTTGGACGTGAATTCCTTCGCGCAGATCGTCAAGAAAGCCTCGGGAGTGAAAAAATAATGTTTACCTTGATAGTTATCGTGCATGTAATAGCCTGTATTCTCTTGATCGCGCTGATAATGGTCCAGCGCGGCCATGGCGGAGGGCTGGTCGAGTCTTTTTCCGATTTTGAATCGATGTTCGGGACTAAAACCAACGCTTTCTTAACCCGCTCAACCACCGTGTTATCCGTTATTTTCATAGGTACATGTTTATCTTTGGCTGTGTTCTCGGCTAGACAGAGCAAGTCGCTTATGGAAGGGGTAGCAAAGCAGCAGCCGGCAGCCGCTGCTACGGCTCAGACTCCGACACAGGCGCAGCCCCAGGTTCCTGCGCAATCTCAAGTCCCCGCGCAGCCTAAAGAAGCAGGGACGCAGCAGGAGAAGGTAAAGTAATTAAAAGCGCAATGCGCAATTTATCGTTTATAAATAAAAAACTACCGGTTATGCTGGTAGTTTTTTTATTTTTAGCGGCAGGCAGGATTTTTGCCCAGGATCACGGTGACGCCATTGTCACCGGTTCGATCGGCGATGCCCGGACCCTGGTTCCTATCCTGGCTTCCGATACCTCTTCTTCGGAGATCACCGGGATGATATTCAACGGACTGGTAAAATATGATAAAAATATCAATCTGATCGGCGACCTGGCTGAAGGGTGGGATATAGAAGACGGGGGCTTGACCATTGTCTTTCATCTCAGGAAGAATGTATTCTGGCAGGACGGACATCCCTTTACTGCCCGGGATGTCGAGTATACCTACCAAAAGTTGATCGACCCCGCGGTCAGGACCCCTTACAGCGGGGATTTTGAGCGCGTGAAGTCTCTACAGGTCCTCGATGACTATACTATTAAGGTCACCTATGGAGAACCTTTTTCTCCCGGCCTATCCAGTTGGGGAATGCCCATAATGCCCAGGCACATCCTGGAAAAGGAAGACCTGAACAAAACAGACTTCAGCCGTCATCCCGTTGGCACCGGGCCGTATGTATTCAAATCCTGGAAGACCCAGGAGAAGATCGAGCTTGTTGCCAATAAGAACTACTTTGAAGGCGAACCTTACATCAGCCGCTATATTTACAGGGTCATTCCCGATGAATCCACCTTGTTCCTGGAATTGCAGACTGAGGGGGTAGATTCCACCGGATTGAGCCCTCTGCAGTATCTGAGGCAGACCGACACTCCCTTCCTGAAGGAAAGATACCGTAAATTCAGGCTGCCTTCATTTGGATTTACTTATCTTGGCTATAATCTGAACAATGAGAAGTTCAAAGATATCCGCGTGCGGCAGGCTTTAAATTACGCTGTAGATAAAGGCGAGATCGTGCGGATAGTATTATTGGGCCTGGGCAGGCCTTCGACCGGCCCGTTCGTGCCTGATTCCTGGGCTTATAATAAGGATGTGGCGTCTAGCCAATACGATCCCGAGAAAGCAAAAGATCTGCTTAAGGAAGCAGGATGGCAGGACCTGGATAATGACGGGATCCTGGAGAAGGGGGGTGCAAGGTTTGAATTTACCATCATCACGAACCAGGGCAACGAGGAAAGGCTTAAGTCCGCCCAGATCATTCAGAGAAGGTTAAAAGAAATAGGCGTTAACGTCAAGATCAAGGTTTTAGAGTGGAGCGTTTTCTTAAGCGAGTATATCGATAAGCGCAAGTTCGATACCGTATTGTTAGGATGGGCCCTGGCGCGCGACCCGGATTGTTTTGATATCTTCCATTCTTCCAAGACTAAAGAGGGAGAATTCAATTTTGTGGGTTATAGCAACGCGCAGGTCGATAAACTCCTTGATGAAGGCAGGCGTACTTTTGACCAGCAGGAAAGGGCCGGGATCTACCGTAAGATACACGAGCTGATCTATGCCGACCAGCCATACATGTTCTTGTTTGTCGGCGAGAGCCTTTCGATCCTGCACCGGCGTTTCCAGGGCGTTGAGCCGGCGCCTATAGGCATCGGGTATAATTTTATCAAATGGTACGTGCCGTCATCCGAGCAAAAATATAAGAAATGATCGCGTATATCCTTAAAAGGTTATTGGGTATTATTCCGATGTTGATCGGGATCACCCTGATCAGCTTCCTGGTGATCCATCTTGCCCCCGGCAAGCCCACTACCATACAGCAGGCGTTGAATCCCAAGGTCTCCCTGGAGGTAAGGGATAGGCTGGAAAAATTATACGGCCTGGACAAGCCGCTGCCTGTCCAATACCTTAATTGGCTCAACCGGTTCATCCGTTTTGATTTCGGCCGCTCTTTTGCCGATGACCGGCCGGTCACGGAAAAGATATTAGAAAGAATACCGCTTACCCTCGTTATTAATATCATCTCTTTATTCCTGATATTCCTTCTGGCTATACCCATCGGCGTTAAGAGCGCGGTCAGGCCAGGGGGATTGTTTGATAAATCCTCAACCGCTTTTGTATTTATTTTCTTTGCCTTGCCCGGGTTCTGGCTGGCGCTTATCCTGATGAACTGGCTTGGGGTGCAGCTGCGCCTGCTGCCGGTTTCCGGGATAAAATCCCTGGATTTTGAATATCTGGGGTTCTGGGGTAAACTCATGGACCAGGCCTGGCATCTGGCCCTGCCGATCTTTGTTTCTTGTGTCGGAGGGTTGGCCGGCCTATCGCGCTATATGAGGCAGAATATGATGGAGGCGTTGGAGCAGCCTTATATTTATACCGCCAGGGCCAAGGGCTTGCCTGAGAATAAGGTTGTCTATAAACATGCCCTGCGCAATGCCTTGCTGCCGGTAGTAACGATACTGGGTTTGTCTATCCCGGGCTTACTTGGCGGCAGCGTAATCTTTGAGTCGCTTTTCGCGCTTCCCGGTATCGGCAGGTTATTTTATGAGGCGGTTATGATGCGGGATTATCCCCTGATCATGGCTGAGCTGGTGATCGGGGCAGCCCTGACTTTATTGGGGAGCCTGATGGCGGATATCGGGTATGCCTGCGTGGATCCGAGGATCAGGTATAAAAAACAGTAAGAAAAAATGAATAAACTACTTTTAACGGGGATCATAATAATAGGCATCCTGACATTGGCGGCGATCTTTGCGCCTTGGATCAGCCCTTATGATCCAAACCAGATAGATGAAACCAGTATGTTGATGCCGCCGTCAAAGGCGCATCTTTTCGGCACCGACAGCCTGGGCAGGGATCTCTTCAGCCGGATGGCCTACGGCGCCAGGATATCGCTGACTATCGGCCTGCTTGCCGTGGGTATTTCTACGGTTGTCGGCATATTCTTCGGCTCGGTGGCCGGATATTTCGGCAGTTGGGCAGATAGTCTGATCATGAGGTTCGTGGATATCATGCTCTGCTTCCCGACATTTTTTCTGATATTAAGCGTGGTGGCTATCCTGGAACCCTCCATTTATAATATTATGATCATCATCGGCTTGACTAATTGGATGGGGGTGGCGCGGCTTATCCGCGCTGAGATCCTAAGCCTCAAGGAGAGGGAATTCATCCAGGCTGAGGTGGCGCTTGGGGCATCCCACCCCAGGATAATTTTTTACCACCTTATTCCTAATGCCGTCGGGCCGGTAATAGTCAGCGCGG
>JAQTUY010000184.1 GCA_028707105.1 Candidatus Omnitrophota bacterium
AAATTCTCAACGGCGACAAAGGTGACATTAGCTTTATTAGTCCCCTCGATAACCTCTACCCGGTAATCGATCACAGCTTCGTTGAAGCCTTTTTTCTCATACATCTTCTTGATCGTGCCGGTATCCTCTTTTAAGGAAGGATAATCCAGGTACTGCTTCTCTTTAGACTTAAGGCTGTCCTTTAGTTTCTTTTCATTAGTATAGATATGTTTCATGCTCTCAAACGATATCTTATCGATGATCGGCCTTTCCACGACCGTGATGATTATCTTCAGGCCGTCTTTATAGTCCTGCTTATCGATCTTGATATCGCTGAAATACCCCAGGAGATAAAGCCTTTTTATATCATCGCTGCCGATATTTTCGGAATAGGGAGAGCCGATGCGGGTTTTGATCTTGGAAATAATAGTATTGCTGCTGATGGACTTATTGCCGACTACATCGATTAATTGTACTATTTTCCCCGCGGGCTGGTCTTCGACACCGGCGGCTTCCGCAAACTCCGACTCGGCCGCTTCGACAGAGGGGACGTCTAAAGAAGCAAGCGCCTCCTCCTTAGCCTTTTCCGTTGCCTCGCTAAGGGAAGCATCGCTTTGGGCAAAAGTAAAATGGCTTGATACCGCGATAATCAGGGCTGCTAGAAAGGTGATAAAAATAGTTTTGCGCATTGGTATATTATATAAGTAAGAAAACTAAAAAGCAATATCTTTTATTCAATCGGGTGCGCCAGGTTCTCAAACTTGGTATACTCTTTAATGAACGACATGCTGATGCTTCCCACGGGGCCGTTGCGCTGCTTGGCGATTATTACCTCTGCCAGGCCCTGGTTCTCGGGCTTGGGATTATAATACTCTTCCCTGAGGATCAAGACCACCAGGTCCGCGTCCTGCTCGATAGCCCCGGATTCCCTCAGGTCTGAAAGCTGCGGACGATGGTCGTTACGCATTTCAACCGCGCGCGAAAGCTGGCTGATAGCCACCACCACGACGTTCAACTCTCTGGCCAGGGCCTTTAAGGAACGGGAGATATCGGAGATCTCCTGCTGCCTGTTCTCTTCGCGCGCGGAGGAACCGCGCATAAGCTGGAGATAATCCAGGATCACCAGCTGGATATTATGCTGGGCCTTTAGCCTGCGGGCCTTGGTCCTTAATTCCATCACGGATATCGCGGCTGAATCGTCGATAAAAATATTGGCTTCCGATAATTTTCCGGCGGCGGCGGTAAGCTTAGGCCAGTCGGAAGGCGCGATATAACCCGTGCGGACCTTATGGGCATCGACCCGGGCATGGGAACAAAGCATCCTCTGCACCAGCTGCTCCTTGGACATTTCCAGGCTGAAAAACGCCATGGGGACTTTACCTACTACGCCGGCATGTTCGGCAATACTCAAGGCAAAGGCGCTCTTGCCCATTGAGGGACGTCCGGCAACCACCACAAGGTCCGAAGGCTGCAGTCCCGCTGTCTTGTTATCGAAATCAATAAAACCGGTGGGGATACCGGTAACATGGGACTTGTTCTGATAAAGCTTATCGATGGTGTCGATACTATCCTTGATGACCTCTTTTAAAGGAAGGAAGGCGGCCTCTTTTTTATTCTCGCTGATCTCAAAGATCAGCCTTTCGGCCCGGTCCAGCAGTTCATCGACATTTCCATCAGACTCGTAAGATAAACCGACTATTTGGGTTGCGTTAGTGATCAGCGACCTTAATACGCTCTTCTCCTTGACGATCCCGGCGTAATGACTGATGTTCGCCGCGGTCGGGACGCAGTTGACCAGGTCGGTAAGCGCGCCGGCCCCGCCCACCTCATCCAGGGAACCCATTCTCTTAAGCTCATCGCTGACCGTGATGAGGTCGACCGGCTTATTATTGTTATAAATACTTAAGATCGCTTCGAATATCGTCCGGTGAGAATGTTTGTAAAAAGAATTTGAGGTCAACGCTTCCGCGGCGACAGGAATGGCTTCATCATCGATAAGCATAGAACCCAAAACAGCCATTTCCGCGTCCAGATTTTGGGGAGGGACTTTTTCGAGTATATCGGACATAAAAGTGTAAAGTATAAACTACTTTTTAACGACCCAGACCTTTATGGTAGTCTCGACTTCCGGGTGCAGTTTGACCGGCACATCATATATCCCCAGGCTCTTGATCGGCTCGGGGAGGATAATAGACCTTTTATCTATCTCTACGCCTTCTTCTTTTAAGGCGTCATAGATATTCTGGGCGGAGACAGAACCATAGAGCTTTTCATCTTCCTGGACCGAAACCGCGACATTAACGGACAGCCCGCTTAATTTTTTGACCAGATCCAGGGCCGCGGCTTTCATTTTCTCCGTTTGCATGGCCTTTCTTTTCTTATCTTCTTCCAGTATCTTAAGATTCTGGTTTGTAAGCGGCAATGCCAGGCCGTTAGGCAAAAGGTAATTACGGGCAAAACCGACCTTTACCTTTATCTTATCTCCCGCCTTCCCCACACCTTTAATATCCTGCTTTAAGATAACTTCCATATTGTCTATTCCAGTGTATAAGGCACAAGCGAAACAAACCTTGCCTTTTTGATTGCCTCGCAAAGCATTCTCTGATGCTTGGCGCAGTTTCCGGAAATCCGGCTTGATAGCATCTTACCCCTGTCGGTCAAAAATCTTTCCAGCCTCTTAGTATCTTTGTAATCTATGGACTCCAGCTTATCGATACAAAGCCTGCACATTCTTTTTTTGAAAGAAAGCGCTCCGGCATTCCTTTTAGTCCTGGGAGTCTTGGGTTTTCTTTCCTTACTGCCGCTGAAATTATAACTCATTATCATTCTCCTTATTATCTGCCTCTAACCATGAGGATTCCGTTGTTTCATCATTTGA
>JAQTUY010000044.1 GCA_028707105.1 Candidatus Omnitrophota bacterium
CATCTTGAGAGCCTGCACTCAACTACCCGGGCCATCGGCTCAGTCTTTGACTTAGATGAGCTCTTAAATAAGATCATGGACTATGCCATCACCGTAACCGGAGCTGAAAGAGGCTTCTTACTGCTCTATGATGATAAGACTAACCAGCTAAACCTTAAGCTCTCTCATGGCTTCAACACCCTGGAATCCTTCTCTTTTGAGAGCTCCAAGCTCTCACTTGAGCTCATCCATGAAGCTGAGAAGCAAAAAGACACCCTGATCGCCTCATCTGAAGCTGCTCCTACCCCCAAGATCCAAAACGAGCTAAAGTCCTACAACGTAAAACAAGCCTTATCAGCCTATCTGACCTCAAGAGACAAGCCTATAGGTATCCTCTACCTGGATAACCAGCTCTCCTCAGGCACCTTCGGCAAGCAGGAGCTGGAGCTGATGCAGTCCTTCGCAGTCCAGGCTTCAGTATCTTTAGAGAACGCCCACCTGGTCTCAGACCTCCTAGACCAGGCACGCTTAAGGCAGGAGCTGGAGCTGGGACGAGAGATCCAGATGGACCTCCTGCCCAAAGTCACACCCGTAATACCCGGCCTTAAGCTAAGCGGCCTTATGCTCCCGGCCAAGGAGATAGGAGGGGACTACTATGACTTCCTGGTGCATAAACCCCAGCCTACACAAGGAACCGATCCCTCTAGCGCAGAGCGCCTCTCTGTAGTCATAGGTGACGTCTCCGGCAAGGGCGTAGCCGCAGGGCTCTTAATGGCCATGGTCAAGACCTGCCTCTACGCCTTAAACAAGCAGCCGATCACCCCTAAAGCCATTCTTCTTTCAACTAACCAGATGCTCTATGAGCATATCAATGCCAAGAAGTTCATGACCATGCTCTACCTAACCTGGGACCCGAACCAAAAGAAGCTCTTCTACTCCTCAGCCGGGCATGAGCATATACTAATATACAGGGTGCCTGGCTCCGCCACTGGCGGCACAGCGAGCGCTGGCATTCCAAATGCACACGGCAGCGTCGAAGCCATTATCTCCGGAGGCTTCATGCTCGGGATGATCCCGGATATAGACCAGTACCTGGAAGACCGCTTCCTTACCCTAAACCCGCAAGATAAGGTCATCCTCTACACCGATGGAGTGACTGAAGCCAGGAACATAGATGAGGACCTCTTTGGCTTAAAACGCTTAACCGATCTCATCTCCCAGCATGGCCATAAGCCGGCCCAGGACCTGCTCTCTATCATCAAAGAAGAAGTCTACGCCTACATGGGCACCCGTGAGCAGTATGATGATATAACCTTAGTCGTTATGGAGGCGACATGAGAAACGGGGTCAGACCTAATTTTTTTTGGTATTGGGCAGTAGTAAAAATTAGGTCTGACCCCGTTTTACCACTTTATCTCAATTGACACTCTGCTGTTTTTCCCTTATAATACCCCTCTATGCTACCTGACAAACACGGACATTTTAAGGATTTGGGCGGAAGGTATGTGCCTGAGACCCTCATATCGGCATTGGATGAGCTGGAGGAGATATATTCTGCTGCCAAGAAGGATAAGGCTTTCCAAAGGCGGTTAGATTATTATTTAAGAGAATATGCCGGCCGTCCCACTCCGTTGTATCCTGCCCGCAATTTAAGCCGCCGTTTAGGGAAGGCGCGTATCTATCTTAAAAGGGAAGACCTTCTTCATACCGGCGCGCATAAGATCAATAATACCTTAGGCCAGATTTTGCTTACTCTCCATATGGGCAAAAAGCGTGTTATCGCCGAAACCGGAGCCGGCCAGCACGGCGTGGCTACCGCGACGGTTGCCGCGTTGTTCGGTTTGAAATGCGATGTTTATATGGGCGCCGAAGATGTGGAACGCCAGGCCCTGAATGTTTTCCGGATGAAGCTGCTCGGAGCGCGGGTCATCCCGGTTACCAGCGGTTCGCAGACCTTGAAAGACGCCATCAATGAAGCGATGAGGGATTGGGTCACCAATGTCAAGACCACGCATTACATTATCGGTTCAGTGGTGGGGCCGCATCCCTTCCCGATGATGGTGCGGGATTTTCAGTGCGTGATCGGCAAAGAGGTAAAAAAACAGGTTAAATTCATAGAAGATAAGCTTCCGGATTATTTAGTGGCCTGCGTGGGTGGCGGAAGCAATGCCATGGGGCTATTTTACCCGTTCCTGAACGATAAAAAGGTGAAGATGATCGGGGTGGAAGCCGCCGGCAAAGGCCTATCGTCGGGCGAGCATTCCGCTACTTTAGAAAAAGGGAAAGTCGGGATCTTGCATGGATCTAAGTCCAATATTTTAGAGGATGCCTTTGGCCAGGTCAAGATCGCCTATTCCATTTCGGCAGGTTTGGATTATCCCGGCACCGGCCCGGAACATACCTATTTTAAAGATATCGGCAGGGCGGCTTACGTGGCAGCTACTGATAAAGAGGCACTGGAAGGTTTTAAACTTCTTTCGCAAACCGAAGGTATCATACCCGCTTTGGAATCCAGCCATGCCGTGGCTTATCTGAAAAAGTTGGCTCCTAAGGTCAAGAAAAATTCAATCATCGTGGTCTGCGTCTCGGGCAGAGGCGATAAGGATGTTGAGATCGCCCAGCGGGAATTAGGAATATAGGCTACCGATCAATCAAATGAACCGTATAGATAAAAAATTTAAAGAACTAAAAGCGCGCGATAAGAAAGCGTTTATTGCTTTTGTGACCTGCGGTTATCCGGATATCGCCGCTACCGAGAAGCTGGTTTTAGAGTTTGATAGATCCGGCGCGGATATCGTAGAGCTAGGCGTCCCTTTTTCCGATCCTATCGCCGACGGCCCGGTCATTCAGGAAGCATCCGTAAAAGCGTTATTGAATAACGTTAACCTTTATGATGTGCTATCCCTGGTTAAAAGGCTGCGCCGTAAGACCGAGATCCCCCTTTGCGCGATGACTTATTATAATCCGGTATTTTGCTTCGGCGAGGAGAGATTTTTAAAAGAGGCAAAAAACTCCGGGCTTGACGGTTTGATCATCCCCGACCTGCCTCCCGAGGAGGCTGGTTCGCTTCTTAAGTTATCCCGTTCTTATGGTTTAGACGTAATATTATTCCTTTCTCCTACCAGTTCCAGGGAAAGGGCAAAATTTATTGTGAAAAAGGCGCGGGGTTTCATCTATTATGTATCCTTGACCGGGGTAACCGGTTCCCGCAAGTCCCTGCCCGCGGATATGTCTAAAAATATAAAAGAGATAAAAAAGACAACCGATATTCCGGTCTGCGTCGGCTTTGGCGTGTCCGCGCCGGAACATGTGCGCCAGGTATACAAGGTAGCAGACGGCGCTATTGTAGGCAGCGCCATTATTCAGCAGATAAAGGCTAACGCCGGCAAGCGCGATCTGGTTAAAAAAGTAGGCAGCTTCGTAAAAAGGTTGGCCAATGTATAAAAAGGCGGTCATTAAGAACGGCATCCGGGTAGTATCGCACGATATGCCTGACCGGCAGTCCGCGGCTTTGGGCATATGGATAGATGTCGGCTCCAGGTATGAGACCAAAAAGATAAGCGGTATCGCCCATTTCCTGGAGCATCTTATTTTTAAGGGCTCCAGGAAATACTCCTGCCGGCAGATCAAAGAATCCATCGAAGGCATCGGGGGCGCTTTGAACGGTTTTACTTCGGAAGAATTTACCGCGTATATCGCTAAATTCCCCGCGAACTGTTTTGATCGGATCCTTAACGTGCTTTCAGATATGGTCCTAAACCCCTTGTTCCCGCCTGAGGAGATCGAAAAAGAACGCACCGTCATCATTGAAGAAATAAAGATGTATAAGGACCTTCCGCAGAGCTATGTCTCTCAGCTATTGGATGGGATGCTCTGGCCCAAGCATCCGTTAGGCGAGAATATCGCCGGAACCATAGAATCCGTAAAGGGCTTGAGCAGGAAAGACCTTCGCGCTTTTAAAGAAAAACATTATTCCGCTCCGCATATCCTGATCGCCGCCTGCGGCCGCCTGGACCAGGATGAGATCCTTGGAAAAATAGAGAAAAGATTCGGTAATACAGCCGTCGTGAAGAGGGGGCATTATATCGGCGTCAAAGAAGATCAGTCTCACCCGGCCATTAAGGTTTTCAATAAGGATACCGAACAGACCCATCTGGCCCTGGGGTTCCATTCTTTGCACAGGGGCCATCCGGATAAGCACGCGTTGGGGCTTTTACATATTATTCTAGGCGGGAATATGTCCAGCCGCCTGTTTAATGAGGTCAGGGAAAAGAAGGGGCTGGCATATGAGATAGGCACGGGAATAGCGCGTTTGCACGACTCCGGGGCCTTTATCGTGCACGCCGGAATAGATAACCACAAGGTAAAGCCCGCTCTGGAAGTCATATTAAGGGAATTGGAGCGGGTAAAAGAAAAATTGGTCACCGAGGATGAATTCAGGCGGGCCCGGGAATTTTATACCGGCCAGCTTACCCTTGCGCTTGAGGATACCATGGACCATATGCTTTGGGTCGGCGAGTCTATGATAGCCCTGGATAAGACTTATACTCTTGAGGATATAATCAATCAAGTGAATGAGGTCACCAGGCAGGACATCCAGCGGCTGGCCAGGCAGATATTTAATAAGAATAAAGTCAACTTGGCGCTTATCGGCCCGTTAAAAGAACAAGAGAGAGAATTGCACAAATGCGTATCTTCATATTAACTCTACCCTTCGCTTTGCTCGCGGTGTTTATTCTGGCGGTCATTTCATTCTTTTTTTCCATATCCGAGACCTCGATTATCGCGCTAAGCAAGATAAAGATGCAGCATTTAGCGGCTAAGGGTGTCAAGGGCGCGCAAAGCGTTAAAAAATTAGTGACCAATCTTGATAAATTCATCGCGGCTATCCTGATCGGAAATAATATCGTTAACGTGGCGATGTCCGCGATCATCACCGCGGTATTCGTCTCCATCCTCGGGTATGACATAGGGGTAATAGCGGCCACCCTGGCCACATCTTGTTTTATCGTTTTATTTTGCGAAATAACGCCGAAACTGCTGGCGATAAAGCACACCGAGAAGATCGCCCTTTTAAGCGCCCCCATAATGACAGTCGTTATCAAGCTGCTTGATCCTTTTGTCCGCATGTTTTTAGGCGTAAGCGGCCTGATCATGAAGATATTCGGGTCCACTGCCGTAAAAAGGTCCCCGCTTATTACCGAAGAAGAATTACGCGTGATGATTGAGGTCGGTAAGGAAGAGGGGGTCTTGACCGATGAAGAGAGAAAGATGCTGCACCGTATCTTTGAATTCGGAGAAACCAGGGTATCGGATGTTATGGTCTCCTTTAAAGACGTAATAGCCGTTGACGTCAAGTCAACGCAGGATGAATTACTGGATATCCTGGCTGAGGAGGGCCATGCCCGCGTCCCGGTGTTTAAGGATGCCAGGGAGAATGTTACCGGCATAATTTACGTGCGGGACCTGCTCTATCTTTTAAAGGAGAAGCAGCTTTTTCTGCTGGAAGACCTGACCCATCCGCCTTATTTCGTGCCGGCGCAAAAGAGCGTAAACGAACTGCTGCGGGAGTTTCAGTCTAAAAAGATCCAGATCGCGGTCGTTGTGGATGATAAACAAAAGGCCATCGGCTTGGTAACCCTGGAGGACTTGGTCGAAGAGATCGTAGGCGAGATCGAAGAGTCCGTATCGCATGAGAACCATTCAAAAGTCAAAAGGTAAATCTTTTACGCTTGACATTGACAGCCGTATTTAGAAGTGGTAGACTATATTTTGAATTTAACAATTCGTGGGCAGCACCCCACGCTAATCGCACCTAGCCCAAATCGGTTTTGGGCTAGTGTTCGCCTGGTGGCGAAGTGTTGCGTGGGTGTATCCCTTTTGTGGGGTAAGGAGGAATAAAATGGCGGAAAAAGGTTATTGCGTAAAATGCAAGGCGTCAAAAGAAATGAAGGACGAACAGAAGGTTGTTTTCAAGAACGGCCGTAACGCCTTAAAAGGCAAATGCACTACCTGCGGCACCTCGATGTGTAAAATATTAGGGAAGAAATAGTCTTCATCCATTTTTTTACCTTTTAGCCGTATTATTAAGTTTCATAATCCGGTAAGATAAGGAGGCGGTTTAAATAGAATCTAGAAAATTAGCGCTTAAGGTAGCAAACATAGCCAAGGCTAAAAAAGCGGAAGACCCCTTAATACTCGATATGCGCAAGGTGAGCAGCTTCTGCGATTACTTTGTCATTTTAAGCGGAGATTCGCTTCGTCATACCAAGGCATTAGCTGACGCGATAGAAAAAGAGCTTGAGAAGGACAATATAAAACCCCTCGCCAGTCCTCCCAAAGGGGAAACGCCGTGGGTCGCCCTGGATTATACGGACATAGTGGTCCATATTTTTCATAAACCGGTGCGGCAGTACTATTCTTTAGAACGGCTTTGGCAAGACGCCCCTCATGTAAGGATCCTCAAGAAGAAAAATGAAAGAAAGAAAACTTGATGGCGCTTTAATTGAGCTGATAAAAAAATCACTAAGCGACGCTCAAATAGGCCCTGACTTTAAGGAAGAAATCTGCCTGGAAGTGCCCCGGGACAGCCGTTTCGGGGACATTTCAACCAACGTGGCAATGCGCCTGAGCAAGGTGGTAAAGAAAAACCCCGCTGAGCTGGCCCGCCTTCTGACAGAAGCAATAAACCGTAATCTGGGATCGTCCGAAATAAAAAAATATATCCGGGAAGTCAAAATAGCGGGGGCGGGTTTCATTAACTTTACCCTTAGCCAGGAATATTTCTATGCTCAACTGGAGGAGATCCTGTCTAAGAAAGCGGATTACGCGAAACAGGATATCGGAAAGCAAAAGCCGGTATTAATAGAATTTGTCAGCGCTAATCCCACCGGGCCCCTTTCAGTCGCCCACGCCCGCCAGGCAGTGGTCGGGGATGCCCTGGCCAGCATATTAAGCGAACTTGGTTTTAAAGTCTCGCGTGAATATTACCTTAACGACGAGGGCAATCAGATCAATATCCTGGGCCGGTCGACCCAGTTAAGGCTGAGCGAATTAAAGGGGGAAAAGATAGAATTCCCCGAAGACCATTATCAGGGCGAATACATCTACGATATCGCGCGTGCATTATTGAATAACCCCGGTCTCATCAAGGATGACCCCGATTTTTTTCCCACTTATGCCGCGGATTATATCTTGAGTATCATAAGGAAGGAATTGGATGACTTCGGGGTGAGGTTTGACTGCTGGTACAGCCAGAAATCCTTAAGGAAGAGCGGCAAGATCGAAAAGGCCCTGGAGGTCCTGAAAGAAAAAGGTTTTATCTACGAGCAGGAGGGCGCGGTCTGGTTTAAATCTACCGCCTTCGGTGACGATAAGGACAGGGTAGTGATAAAAAGCGACGGCTCTTATACCTATCTTGCCCCCGATATCGCCTATCACCAGGAAAAATATAACCGCGGTTTCGAATGGCTGATCAATCTTTGGGGGCCGGACCATCACGGCTATATCAGCCGGCTTAAGGCTTCCTGTGTGGCATTCGGCAAGGACGCAAGGTCAGTCGACATAATAATCGTGCAGTTGGCGACGATCTATAAGGACGGTAAAGAGCTTCTGATGTCCACCCGCCGCGGCCAGTATATTACATTAAGGGAAGTAATGGATGAGGTGGGTGTGGATGCCTCGCGTTTTTTCTTTTTGATGCGGCGCACCGACAGTCATCTGGATTTTGACCTGGAATTAGCCAAGCAGCAGACTTCTCAGAACCCGGTTTATTACGTCCAATACGCTCACGCCCGCATCTGCAGTATTTTAAAGAACGCCGCAATAACGGATCAAAAAAGCGTAGATTTTGTCCTGCTTAAAGAAAAAGAGGAACTGCAGCTTATCAAAAGCCTTGCTCAGTTCCCGCAGGTATTGAGGAATTGCTTATCGGGATTGGACCCGTCTTTGATCACCGTTTACCTGCAGGAACTGGCCACGGATTTCCACAAGTTCTACGACCTTCACCGCGTCTTGACCGAGGATAAAGCTTTAAGCCAGGCCCGCCTCGGCTTGATAGACGCCACGCGCATCATCTTAGCCAAGGGGCTGGATGTTTTAGGAGTTAAAGCGCCTGCGCAGATGTAAAAAAGGGGACGCTCCCCAAGGTACCACCCTTGCGGCGCGTAACCTGTTGAAATATAATGTGTTAAAAAGGTATTAATCGATTTGTAACTTATTGTAAATAAAATAGTTGCATGACGTAGAGGTGGTACCTTGGGGAGCGTCCCCTTTTTATTATGATAAACCGAATCTGGAATATTACTAAACCTGATCCCGAATTTTGCCG
The DNA here is from genome assembly GCA_028707105.1 of Candidatus Omnitrophota bacterium. Next base: position 8,309 of record JAQTUY010000044.1, read on the forward strand.
CGCTTTAAGCCAAGAACTGGATATTTCCCCGGTTTTAGCCCAGGTGCTGCTAAACCGCGGTATCAAAAGATCCGGCGAGGCGGATAAATTCCTGAAAGCCCGGACCTCGATGTTCCTGGATCCGCTCACCCTGCCCGATATCAAAAAAGCCGTCACCAGGATCAAACAAGCCATAAAAAATAAAGATAAGGTGATGATATTCGGCGATTATGATGTGGATGGCATCACCAGCGTCGCGCTCCTGGAATCTTTCTTAAAAAAGCTGGGCTTAAGGGTCGAGCATTATCTTCCTCATCGGATAAAAGAGGGCTATGGCTTAAATACGGCGGCGGTAAAGATAGCCAAGGCTAAAGGGGTAAAATTATTTATTACTGTTGATTGCGGCACGGGCAGTTTTGATGAGGTGGATGAGCTGAATAAAGCCGGGATAGATGTTATTGTCACTGACCACCATGAACAAAGCAGCGATAAACTCCCCACGGCCCTGGCGGTCATAAATCCCAAGCGGCATGATTCAAAGTACGGATTCAGGGAATTATCCGGCGCCGGAGTAGCTTATAAATTCATCCAGGCGATAAGCGGCGAGGTTTTGGAGGAGGAATTGGACCTGGCCTGCCTGGGGACGATCGCGGACGTAGTGCCTTTAAACGGCGAGAACCGGATCATCGCCAAACAGGGATTAAAAAAGCTTTCCGAGACGAAAAGGCCCGGGATCTTGGCCCTCATTGAGCAAAGCGGTATCAAGAAACGCCCGCTGGGAACGATGGCGGTCAGTTTTATGATCTGCCCAAGGCTTAATGCTAACGGCAGGATGGATTCCGCCGAAACGTCCCTGGAGCTTCTCTTGAGCGACTCTATGGCTCGCGCGCAGGAGCTAGCCAAACTTACCAATTCAAATAACCAGCAGCGCCAGAAAGTAGAAGAAAAAATATTCCAGGAAGCTCAAGGTTTGATCGACAAGGAAGTCAATTTTAAAGAACACCGGGTGATAGTATTGGCCGGGGAAGGCTGGCATCAGGGCGTATTGGGGATCGTAGCTTCGAAATTAGCCGATAGGTTTTACCGGCCGACCATACTTTTGTCTTTGAATGAGGGTTTATGTAAGGGCTCCTGTCGTTCGATCAAGAATTTTCATATCTTCCAGGCCCTGCTTGAATGCCGGGAGTTTTTGAGCAGTTTCGGGGGCCACAGCCATGCCGCGGGAATACTGATCCATAAAGACAGGATCCAGGATTTTAAGGCTATGATGAATACTATCGCGCACCAAAAACTTACCCTGCAGGATTTCTATCCCAGCGTGGATGTGGATATGGAATTGGGATTTTCCGATATAAATGAGGTTTTGACAGGTGAGTTGGAGATGATGGAGCCCTTTGGCGCAGGCAACCCGGAAGCGGTATTTTACACCCCTAATCTTAAACTCAAGTCCAAGCCGCAGCTTCTGGGCCGGGATACTATAAAATTTTGGGTAACTGACGGAAATTATACTTATTCGGCGGTCGGGTTCGGGATGGGAGAGTTTGCCGGGGCGCTGATGGAAGCGCCTGCCTTCGATATGCTTTATACCCCAAGTATAGACGGATGGCAGGGGCGTAATTCTTTACAGCTGGAAATAAAAGACCTAAGGCCTCACAGAAAAAATACTTAGACTTTTTTGATCTTGCCGGCTTTGATGCATTTGGCGCAGGCATAAACCGTTCTTTTGCGGTTTTTGATCATGATAGTGACTCTCTGCAGGTTAGCGAGGAAGAATTTTTTAGTGACGCGGGCTATTTTGCTGCCGGTTCCGCCTTTTTTCTTGGCTAAACCTTTTCTGGTCAACATTTTTCCGGCAAGCCTGTTTTTACCGCATATAATACATTGTTTGATCATTTTGAAGACTCCTTATAAATTGTTGGATTTTTGGGTCAAAACGCCTTAAATGACGCACTATTGAAGTATACTTGAAAATCTTGCCTTGTCAAGGAAGATTATATGAACAATGACATCCTGGAAGGCCTAAATAAGGAGCAATTAGAGGCGGTTACCCACAAAGAGGGGCCTCTATTGATAATCGCCGGCGCCGGCACCGGTAAAACCACGGTCATTACCCGCCGGATCGCCTGGCTGCTTTCCGAAGGCCTGGCCAAGCCCGATGAGATACTTGCCCTGACATTCACCGATAAAGCCGCCCTGGAAATGCAGGAACGGGTAGACGTACTTGTTCCTTACGGCTATACCGATATCTGGATCTCTACTTTTCACGCCTTCGGGGACAGGCTTTTACGCGAAAATGCCCTGATCACGGGGCTCGATCCGGATTTTAAAGTCCTGAGCCGCCCTGAATCCGCTGTTTTTTTTCGCGAGCACCTGTTTGAATTCAACCTTTCCTATTACCGGCCGTTAGCCGACCCTACCCGTTTTATCGATACCCTGATCAGCTTTTTTAGCCGGGCCAAGGATGAAGATGTATCCCCGGAAGAATTCCTGAAATTCGCCCGGAACGCGGCCATTAGATCCAAAGAGGACCCTGAAGATAAAGCCGCTGAAGAAGAAGCGCTCCAGCAGATGGAGGTCGCGCTTGCCTACGTTAAATACCAGGAATTGCTCTCCAGGGAAGGGCTGATCGATTTCGGGAATCAATTTTATCTGGCATTACAACTCTTGCGCGGCCATCCCTTAGTCCTGAAAAACTATCACAAGCAGTTTAAATACATCCTGGTGGATGAATTCCAGGATACCAATTACGCCCAGTATCAACTGGTAAAACTCCTGGCGCAGGATAAGAAGAATATAACCGTTACCGGAGATGACGACCAGTGCATCTACCGTTTCCGCGGAGCGGCGTATTCCAACCTTTTAAGTTTCATCAGGGATTTCCCGGATGC
>JAQTUY010000045.1 GCA_028707105.1 Candidatus Omnitrophota bacterium
CTCGGGGATAAAAAAGATTACCTGAGCCTTTACCGCATGGCCGCCGAAGCAGTCCGGGAGTTAAATAACGAAAAGTTCCAGCGCAGGAATAAGATCAAGATCTCCATCGGCGGGCCGTCTGTTACATGGTGGTTCCAGAATATCGGCGGCAATACGATCCACACCCCCGAAGAAAGCCTGATCTATGAATTGATAAAGCTCTGCCGCACCCGTAAACTGCCGTTGAATTTTATCAGCTGGCACGCCTACAGCACCGACCCGCGCGCCGATCAGGAAGCCACTAGTTACAATAAATCTCCGACGGGATTGATCCGGGATTGGTTGAAATATTTCCGCATCAAGGACGAGGTGTCCCTGGTTGTGGACGAGTGGAATTATGATTCCGGCCTGAATATTCTGGAGGAACGCAACGGCAGGTCTTATATCGGAGCCAGTTATATTCCTTCGCGCATTAAGAATATGAACGAAGCGGGCTTAAACCGGCAGATCTTCTATTGCCTGGAGGATTTTCAGAATAATAAAGAAGGGATCAACTCCAACCGCGGGGCCTTCGGGTATGACGATAAGTCTTCCGTTTATAAAGGCTCAGCCAAGAGTATATATAATATTTTTCTGATGTTCAAAGAACTGGGGGATAGCCAGTATACGTCTTTGAACCTCAGCGATGAGTTTGTCGGGGCGATAGCGACTAAAAAAGACAATGATATCATACTTCTCCTGTGGAATTATATCGATCCGGATGCCGGCCGCAGCCTCTTGTCCAGGAGCGTGGCATCGTTGAATGATAAGGGCCGGGCGAATTTAGTGGGAATGGTAAAATCCGGGAAATTAGACGATATTTTAAATCAGAAGGCGCCCCTCGGGGAATTTTCAACCGATAAACTAAAAGCCTTATTTAAGAAGATATATGACTTGATGGCTATCGCTTCTTCGTCGATGAATAATAGCCGTGACGTCAAGATAACGTTATCTAACCTCAAGGGTGACTATTTATATCAGCGTTATACTGTTGATGATTCCTGCGGCGCCGCTTACTGTCCGTTCGTCCCGGTGGAAGAGAAGCAGATCCAGGCGGACAATATTTATCAGGAGACGCAGGCGCTTAAACCTTATTCCGTGAACCTGGTGGTGCTTAAAAAAAGCGCGCCGGTTGCGGTAAAACAGTAAATAAAAAATGTGGCAAGGCATAAACAGAAGAAAATTCCCGCGCGTTAATTATCCATGTAAGATAGTCGTCATAAAGGACAGTCACAAGGATAAGATCGCTACCCGGACCGAGAATATTGGCGTGGGCGGTGTGTGCGTCGTGATAAATAAGCCCTTAAACAGGTATGATGATGCCGGGGTAATTTTGTACCTTGGCGACGGTCACCAACCTGTATGCTGCGACGGGAAAGTTGTCTGGGTGGTCAAGAAGAGCGCCTCCGAATATGACACGGGCATAGAGTTTACGGCCTTAAAAGATGGCGACAGATTGAGGATTGAGAGGGTAATCCAGCTATGCCAGAAAGAACAGGGCTTTTCGACAACGTAAACGACGCTTTCACTAAATCTAAACCTCGCGTCTTAAGCGTCACTGAACTCACCCGGGACATCAAGCTGCTCCTTGAAAATACCTTCACCCAGGTCTGGGTGGAAGGAGAAGTTTCGGGCGTAAGCCGTATCTCCACCGGCACGGTATTTTTTACCTTAAAAGACGCCAATGCCCAGTTAAAATGCGTCATATTTTTTAATGTCGCGCGGGATATTAAATTTCAGCTCAAAGACGGGATGAAGCTGGTGTGTTTGGGCCGGATCAGCGTTTATGATAAACAAGGCGCCTACCAGCTGTATGTGGATAAGCTTGAGCCTAAAGGCGTCGGCGGTATCCAGCTGGCGCTGGAACAGCTCAAAGAACGCCTGGCCAAAGAAGGCCTTTTTGACGACGCTCATAAAAAATCCCTGCCGCAGCTGCCTTCCCGAATCGGTATCGTTACCTCCGCCTCCGGCGCGGCGATCAAGGATATCCTGAAGGTCCTGGATAAGAGATTCCAGGATGTGCATATTATTATCAACTCCGTGCGGGTGCAGGGAGAAGGGGCTAAAGAGGATATCGCGCAGGCAGTGGATGAATTCAACGCTTTGAATAACGTCGATCTGATCATCGTTACTAGGGGCGGGGGAAGCATCGAGGACCTCTGGGCCTTTAACGAAGAAATAGTGGCCCGGGCGATATACAAGTCGCGCATACCGGTTATTTCCGCGGTCGGGCATGAGCGCGATGTGACTATTTCGGATCTGGTAGCTGACCTGCGGGCTCCTACTCCATCGGCCGCGGCCGAGATCATTTTGCCGACCAGGTTGGAGTTAAAAGATAAGATCGGCACATTTGTTGAAGACCTGGCAGACGGGCTTTCCGGCATAATCATCGATTATCAGCAGGAGCTGGATGATCTGGCTCACAGGGTGGAATTATTAAGCCCGGTCAACCTTGTTGCCGGTTATCTTGAAAAATCCGCCAATTTTACGCGGCGGCTGGACGTGAAGCTTGAGCATTTCATAGCGCTTAAAGAGAGCGAACTTAAGGGGGCGATCGCCAAACTGCACACGCTTAGCCCTTTGAATATATTATCCCGGGGATACAGTATCACTTTTAAATTACCGGCTGAAGAGATAGTCAAGGATCCGGCTTCTTTGCGCGCCGGTGATACGATAAAGACAAGGCTGAAGAGCGGTGAAGTGATCAGCGAGGTAAAAGAGTTAAAAGGCGAGGTATAAGATGGCGGAGATTAAATTTGAAGAGGCGTTAAAAAAGCTGGAGAAGATAGTGCAGGAATTGGAAGCCGGGGATATTACCCTGGACGAGGCTTTAAAGAAATATCAGGCGGGCGTGGAACTGGCGCGGGCGCTGAACCAGAGATTGAATACCGCCAAGAAGAAGATCGACCTGCTGGTGAAGAATAAAAAAGGGGAGTTTGAGCTGGAGGCGTTTGACCCCGCTGCTCAAGTTAAACCCACGGAAGAATAAAAGATGCTTTTAGAGAATATAAACAGCCCGGCGGACCTGAAAAAACTGAACCAGGAGCAATTACCGGCGCTGGCTCTTGAGATCAGGCAAAGGATGCTGGAGGTGGTTTCCAGGACCGGAGGACACCTTGCCTCCAGCCTTGGCGCGGTTGAATTGATAATCGCCCTGCATTATTGCATGGATACACCGCGCGATAAGATAGTCTTTGACGTGGGGCACCAGACTTACGCCCATAAGATACTGACCGGGCGCAATAAGGATTTTGACACCCTGAGGCAGGATGAGGGTTTAAGCGGCTTTCCTTCTCATACAGAATCGGAATATGACGCTTTCACTACCGGCCACAGTTCGACCGCCATATCATTGGCCCTCGGGCTTGCCTGCGGCCGGGACATCGCCGCTGAGGAGAAAAAATTTAAAGTAGCTGCGGTGGTGGGGGACGGGTCATTAAGCGGGGGGCTGGCCTTCGAAGGCTTGAATAATGTCGGCCACCAGAAAAAAGATATACTGGTGGTTCTGAATACCAATGAATTGAGCATAGCGCCCAATGTGGGCGCCTTGAGTACTTATCTGAATAAAATAATCTCCTTGCCTGTTTATAACCGTTTTCATGATTCGCTGGAAAATTTTGTCAAGTCGCGCCTGCCCAAGGATTCGCGGGTGCTCAAGCTTGCCAACAGGTTCGAGGAAGGATTAAAGGGGTTGTTCATTCCCGGGGTATTTTTTGAGGAACTGGGTTTTCGATATTTCGGCCCGTTTGACGGGCACAACCTGCCGATCTTGATCAAAACGCTTAAGAACATCCTGCAAATACCCGGGCCGCGCCTCTTGCATATCATCACTAAAAAAGGTAAGGGGTATGAGCCGGCGGAAAAAGAGCCGGTCAGGTTCCATGGGACCGGGCCGTTCGAGATGGCAAGCGGGAAAGCCAGGGCATCGTCGCACGGGAATACCTACACGGACGTTTTCAGCGGTAAGCTGGTGGAGCTGGCCGGCAAAGATAAGCGCATTGTGGCGATAACCGCGGCAATGCCCGAAGGCACCGGCCTGGATAAATTCGCGGCGTCTTATCCTGAGCGGTTTTTTGACGTGGGAATAGCCGAAGGCCATGCTGTATGTTTTGCCGCCGGGCTGGCCAGAAGCGCTCTTAAACCCGCGATAGCGGTATATTCTACTTTTTTACAGCGTTCTTATGATCAGATAATGGAGTGCGTCGGATTACAAGACTTGCCGGTCGTCTTTTTCATTGACCGCGCAGGCATCGTCGGAGAAGACGGTTTTACGCACCAGGGTATTTTTGATATCGCTTTCCTGCGCAGCATCCCCAATCTTGTCATTATGGCTCCAAAGGACGGCGCGGAGTTAAAAGCGATGATGGATTTTGCCTTTGATTGCGGCAAGCCTGTCGCCATCAGGTATCCCAAGTCCGTCTGCCCGTCGCTTAACTCGACCGTCGCTCCGATAGAGTTGGGCAGGTCCGAGATCCTAAAAGAAGGCAAGGATATCGCGCTGATCGCCTTGGGAAGCATGGTTTTGCCGAGCATGGCTGCCGCCGACATCCTGGAGAAACAGGGGATCACCGTCCAGGTTATTAATAGCCGGTTTGTAAAGCCCCTGGACGTTGATTCGTTTGGAGGGCTGAAGCAGAAGTTCATTTTTACAGTGGAAGAAGGGATTGTAGACGGCGGTTTCGGCAGCGCGGTCCAGGATGCTCTGGGTGAGCCGGTGCACCGCCTGGGATTGCCGCAGGATTTTGTCCCCCATGCCAAAAGGGGCGTCCTATTGGAAAAATACGGTTTAACCGCCGAAGGTATTGCTAAAAGTATAAAAGATGCCTAAAATAAATATCAATCAGGATAAATGTAAAGGTTGTTTACTGTGCATCCGTTTCTGCCCTAAAGGGCTGATCGAACAGGATAGCAAATTAAACCGCCGCGGGGTAAAGCCGGTTAAATTCAGCGGTAAGGGCGAATGCGTGGGGTGTGCGATGTGCGCGATCATCTGCCCGGATTGCTGTATCGAGGTTTTTAAATGAAGAAAATATTAATCAGCGGGAATGAAGCGATTGGAGCGGGCGCGATACAGGCAGGCTGCCGTTTTTATGCCGGTTATCCCATTACTCCGCAGAACGAGTTGACCGCTTATATGGCCAAGTATATGCCGGAGTCCGGAGGGGTCTTTATCCAGGCGGAAGCGGAGGTCTCGGCTATTAATATGGTTTTCGGGGCGGCGGCAACCGGGGAAAGGGCGATGACGTCGTCTTCCAGCCCGGGCATCAGTTTAAAACAGGAAGGGATCTCTTATATCGCCGGAGCGGAATTACCGGCGGTAATAGTGAATGTGATGCGCGCCGGGCCGGGCCTGGGCAATATCTGGCCGGCTCAGTCGGATTACTTCCAGGCCACTAAAGGCGGCGGGCATGGCGACTATCATTGTATTGTGCTGGCCCCATCCACGGTCCAGGAATCATTTGATTTTATGGCGCAAGCCTTTGACCTGGCGGATAAATACAGGAATCCGGTTATGATCTTGAGCGACGGAATGCTCGGGCAGATGATGGAACCGATAGAGATCAAAGACGCCAAGCCAAAAGCGCCAAGCGTAAAGAAGCCCTGGGCAGTTACCGGGTGTAAGGGCAGAGAGCGTAATATCGCGAAGTCTTTTCATATGATCGAGGGTGACCTGGAGCAGGCAAACTTGATACTCCAGAAAAAATACCATTTAATAGAGCGTAAAGAACAGCAGTCTGAGTCCGGATCCCTGGATGATGCCGATGTTATTCTGGTGGCTTACGGCAGTATGGCCAGGATCGCCAAGAGCGCGGCGATGCAGTTAAGGAAAAAAGGCAAGAAGATCGGATATATCCGGCCGATCAGCCTCTGGCCGTTCCCTTCGGAAGTTTTTAAACGCGTCTCGACAGGCAGGAAAAAGTTCTTAGTCGTTGAAATGTCCTACGGCCAGATGGTCGAAGACGTGCGCCTGGCAGTAAACGGAAAGTCGGCTGTTGAATTCCTGGGCCGCTCCGGCGGAGGGGTTGTTTCTGAAGAGGACATCCTGAAAAAGGTGAGGGGTTTATAATGGAGAAGGTATTCGGCAGGCCGCGAGCTTTAAAAGACGTCTCCACGCATTATTGCGCGGGCTGCGGGCACGGCATCGCGCATCGCCTGGTCGCCGAGGTCGTGGATGAACTGGGCATAAGAGAAAGCGTCATCGGGGTTACCCCGATCGGCTGCGCCGTCATCGCCTATGATTATTGGGATTTTGATTGCTGCGAGGCGGCCCATGGCCGCGCGTTAGCGGTAGCTACCGCCATTAAAAGGGTCAGGCCGCAGAATATCATCTTTACTTATCAGGGAGACGGGGATCTGGCCGCCATCGGCACCAACGAGACTATTCATGCCGCTAATCGCGGAGAAAATGTGACAGTTATTTTTATCAATAATGCCGTATATGGGATGACCGGAGGACAAATGGCGCCGACTACGCTTCTGGGCCAAAAAACCGCGACCACTCCCAAGGGCAGGGAGGAGCAGTATCACGGATTTCCTCTGAAGATCAGCGAGATGCTGGCATTGCTGGAGGGGACAAAATATATAGAGAGGGTTTCTTTGCATAATCCTTCTGAGGTAGTCAAGACTAAAAAGGCTATCAAACAGGCATTCCAGAATCAGATAGACAAGGTAGGGTTTTCTATGGTGGAGATATTATCGCCTTGCCCGACGTATTGGGGCCTCTCGCCTGATGCGGCATTGGATTGGATCAAAGATACGATGATTAAAGAATTTCCATTAGGGAGGATGAAATGACGGAGCGGCTTATCATCGCGGGCGCCGGAGGCCAGGGGATCATGCTTTTAGGGAAAGTCCTGGCGGAGGCGGCAATGCGCGAGAATAAACATGTCACCTGGCTTCCGGCTTACGGGGCGGAGGTGCGCGGCGGCACGGCGCACTGCATGGTCGTTATATCGGACAGCGAGGTAGGCTCCCCCTATGTTTCCACGGCGGATACCCTGATAATCATGAACGCGCCCTCGCTGGAGAAATTCCAGCCCAGAGCCGCAAGCAAGGGCCTTTTTATAATCAACAGCTCGCTGGCCAGCCCCAAAAAAGGAAGCAAAATAAGATCTTTAAGCCAACCCTTTACCGATATAGCTATCGGCCTGGGCAATATGCGGGTGGCCAATATGGTGGCTTTAGGGTTTTATATCGCCGTTAAAAAGATAATCTCCGAGAAGAGCGTCCTGGCGGTCATGCGGGATATGGCTCCGGCCGGAAACCAGGAACTGGTCGCGATCAACAAAAAAGCCTTGGAAGAAGGGATGGGTTTAAAATGAACAGGGTCCGCTTTGCTCCTTCACCGACGGGAAACCTCCATATCGGAGGAGCGCGCACCGCGTTATTCAATTGGATATTTGCCAGGAATACCGGCGGAAAATTTATTTTAAGGATCGAGGATACCGACGCCAAGCGTTCCAAGCAGGAATTCCTGGATGAGATATTATACAGCCTGGAATGGCTGGGGTTTGCCTGGGATGAAATATATTACCAGAGCAAGCGCTTTGACGTTTACCGCAAGCTCGCCGAAAAGCTGGTCAAAGACGGCAAGGCATATTATGATACCGGAGAAGCCATTGCCGAGGCCGATGAGGCAGATGCCGAGCCGGAACCAAGACAAAAAGTCCAGGACGCGGTTATTTTCAAGGTTCAGCCCCAGAAGATCAAGGTAACCGACGTCATCCGCGGGGAGATAGAATTCGATTCCGCGCTGATCAAAGACCAGGTGCTTATTAAATCCGATGGTACCCCCACTTATAATTTTGCCTGCGTCGTGGATGATTCCGAGATGCAGATGACCCATATCATCAGGGGCGATGACCATATTTCCAATACCCCCAAGCAGATAATGTTATATCAGGCTTTAGGATTCCCGGTGCCCGCGTTCGCCCATCTGCCTTTAATATTAGGTAAGGACGGCGGCAGGTTATCCAAGAGGACGGGAGCGACCGCCATCTCCGAATACCATAATATGGGGTATTTGCCGCAGGCGCTGGTAAATTATCTTTTGTTGTTGGGATGGGCGCCCGGAGGAAACCGTGAACTGATCGATATTAAAGAAGCTGTTAAATTATTCCGGCTCAAGCATGTCAACAAGACCGCCGCGGTTTTTGATATCGATAAACTTAAGTGGATAAATAACCAGTATATCAGGAAGGCGGATCCCGCGGCGCTGGCAGAGGAGATAATCCCTCTTTTAACGGAGAGGGGCCTTATCGCGGCGGAGGATGTTGACAAGGCGTATATCGCCTCGCTGGTCAAGCTTTTCCAGTCCCGTCTTCCGGTTTTAAATGATTTTCCGGATTGGGCGGATTTCTTCTTCACCGAAGACTTCAAAATGGACCCCGCGGCGCAGGAGCAGTATTTGTCAACTGACCTCTCGAAGGAATTCAAGCTTTATACCGGGAGATTAACGGCGCTTGATAAATGGGAGGTAGCCGAGGTTGAGAGGATCTTCCGGGAATTGGTCAAAGAACTGAACATCGAAGCCAAGGCCCTGGTGCATCCTATAAGGGTGGCCCTGACCGGAAAGACCGTAGGCGTGGGGCTTTTTGAAGCGATATACTATTTAGGTAAAGAACGGGTCATCAAGCGTTTAAGCCGGTGGATAAAATCTTGATTTTGGCCGCCGGGCAAGTTATACTATAGCATCAAATTTTTTGAAGTAGCACGCAGGATACGATAAGTAAATTTTCTGCCCTCTAGTGCAATCAAGCACCAAATGTTTTGATATAGCGCAGTCCTTGTGAGCGGTAGCGAACAAGGAGGTAGCACGACTGAATAGATTGATGCCCTCTAGTGCAATGGTAGCACGACTGACTCTGGATCAGTTAATTGTGGTTCGAATCCACAGGGGGCAATAAGTTTTTGACAGCCCTCTTTGTTAGGGTGGTTCTCCTTGTCTGGCTTTGCCAGACAAGGATTAATTCGGCCATACAACTTACGTTCACTCGCCTTGCTCGTTCCGTAAGTTGTGGCCTCATTAAGAATCCACAGGGGGCAACCAATTTATAAAGTGGCGATGAGGTTCGCCGGATAACCACCCAGGTAGTTTGCGGGTTGATAACCTCTACTTGAAAAAGTAGAGGTTTTATTTTAGCCTCTACAGTAAATGGTAGAGGTCTTCTTTTTTACAGGAGGAGGTTTATATGGAAAGTATTTTTACTATTGCGGCAGTTTGGCTCGGATTAGCAGTTTTAGCCACAGTTGTCGCGTATCACCTTAAAATATCAATAGCGCTTATTGAAATTTGCATCGGTGTAACAGCGGCTGCTATCGCTAATCATTTTTTTGGCCAAAATTCTTTAGGGAATAACTTAGAGTGGCTGCGTTTTTTAGCTTCAGCAGGCGCGGTCCTGCTTACCTTTTTAGCCGGCGCAGAACTTGATCCAAAAGTCATAGCTTCCAAGAAAAAGGAAGTCCTGATCGTGGGATTGATCGGATTTTTAGCGCCATTTTTAGGTTGCGCGGCCATCGCCAGATTTATCCTGCATTGGGATATGAGGGCAAGCTGGCTTGCCGGAGTGGCGCTTTCCACAACTTCTATGGCTGTTGTATATGCCGTTATGCTGGAGACCGGTTTTAATCGAACGGAGTTCGGTAAAGGTATTTTAGGAGCCTGTTTTATTAATGATCTAGGGACTGTTATAGCTCTGGGATTAATATTCGCGCCGTTTACTCATAAGACAGTTATATTCGTAGTTGTAAGTTTGATCGTATTGACTTTATTCCCTTTTATAACTTCATTTTTGACGAAAGCATATGGAAACAGAACCGCTGCCATTAGAGCAAAATGGGTAGTTTTGGTATTGTTCGGCCTTGGGGCGCTGGCTTACTGGGCAGAAAGCGAAGCAGTCCTGCCTGCGTATGTAGCCGGCATACTTTTAGCTGAGTTCGCGGCAAAGGAGCAGCATTGGGTCAAGCGCATGAGGACATTGACAGTAGGTTTCCTTACGCCGTTTTATTTCCTGCGCGCGGGAACACTTGTTTCATTGCCGGCCTTAATATCCGCGCCGCTTATATTCTCGGTCCTGTTTATCGCCAAAGTTATCTCAAAGATCTTCGGGCTGTATCCTATTATAAGCCGCTTTCGTAAAGAGCGCTCTGAAAGATGGTATTATACGCTTATGATGTCCACAGGGCTTACCTTTGGGACGATCTCCGCTTTGTATGGGTTCTCGCACGGGATAGTAACTCAGGAACAGTATTCATTTTTAGTGGCTGTAATTATCGCCAGCGCAGTTATCCCTACGATCATCGCCAATATCGCTTTTTTACCTAAACACCTTCTTCCGGCGGTTGCTCCAAAGAAGCAAGCCGGGCAGACAGCATCCGAGGGCGGGATAGATGAAGAATAATTATTAGAAAGACTTAGCCGCGTCAGGGTTTTTTATGCTTTGACGCGGTGAAGCAGGATTTGCTATAATAGGGAAAATATAACCTCAAAAGGAGGGTCAGGGCGTATGAAAAAATCGATAGTCGCAATCATTTGCGCAGCCATAGCTGCCTTCGCTTGTTATGCCTATTTTTCCATATTCGCGCAAAAGCCGGTTGTCTTTGAAAGCATCGTTCCCGACAGCGCGATATATTACGTTTCCACCTCTAATTTAAACAAAAAATTCCGGGATTTTAAGAACAGCACCTTCTTTTTGCAGCTTTCCGGGACATCTTTATATAAAAAGAATATAGGCCCCAAATTGGATGAGCTTGATTCCAAGGCGCCGTTCCTGAAGGATTTTACGGATAAGGATATTGCCCTGGCAGTTCTTTCTTTAGGCAAGGCCCCGGATATTAAGCAAGGCAAAAAGTACGACCTGGAAAGCGCGGGGGACATCTTGCTGCTTATCCGCGTTGATAAGAATAAATTGCCCCAGCTCAAGAGAACTATAGCAGAAGCTTATATCGCCAAATACAAGTGCGGGATCGTTTCCAGCGGATACCAGGGGGTCAGGATCTCCAGTCTAAAGGCGGCAAGCGGGGAAGAGGCGATCAATTATACGATCTTATCCGATACGGTCCTGGTCAGCAACAGCCTGGAAAATATCCGTAAAAGCATAGACCTTTTTAAAAAGAAAAACGCGCAAAGCC
>JAQTUY010000185.1 GCA_028707105.1 Candidatus Omnitrophota bacterium
GTTCCTGTCGATGTCAGGATTTCGGTCGGCAGGGGATAGAATATGCCGCCATCGACCAGAAAATCCTCAAGCTTCCTGAAAGGATAGAACACCCCCGGTATGGCGCAGCTGGCCATTACCGCGTCCAGGAGATTCCCCTGCTCGATGACCACCGCCTCTTTCTTTTTAATGTCGCTGGCGATTATCCTTAAAGGGAGCTTGACGTCCTGAAAGGTCTTATTGCCCAGGTATTTACCTAAGAAACGGGAAAGCTTCCGGCCCTTGATAAAACCCATGTAGGGGAAGGTCAGATCGATAAGGCTCAGGAAAAAATTCGGCTTGGCAAATTCCTTAGCTACTTCCAATATCTCCTGCGCGGATATGCCGATAGCCCAAAGGCTGCCCATCAGCGCTCCGATACTGGAGCCCGAGATTATATCGATGGGGATCTTTTCTTCTTCAATGACTTTTAACACCCCGATATGGCAAAAACCATACGCCCCGCCCACCCCTAAAGCCAGGCCCACGGTGCAATCCCCGACCTGCCGGCAGATACGCCGGACCGCGCGGGTGTAATCCAGGGCAACCGGACTTTCTATCCGCGGCAAGGTGGCAAAGATAGGATGGTCGAGCATCTTTATTTCCTGAGAAGGAAGAAATACGGACTCCTTGTATTCGTTGATGATGACCTTGATCTTATCATGGGCAAAGTTAAAATCTTCTTTTAACCTGAGGATCAGCTTCCCGGTTTTTTTGAGGTCCGGTTCATCGGGGCTTGAGATAAGGTGGATATGGTCGGACTGATTAAGCACCCGGACGACCGTGTTGTCGGTATGGCTGGGAAGGTCAAGGACGATGTAGTGATAGTCGTTGACCAGCAGGCTTAATATCGCCAGCAGGTTCTGCACCGAAGATTCGCTGTCCGGAAGATAAGCCAGGCATAACAACTCCACCCCGTCCTGATTTTTAAGCAGGTATTTCTTAAATTGGTGCGGGTTGAACGCCGGGGCGTTTAAATTCAGGATGCTGTATTTGGATACCCCCCACTGCGCGGGCAGGCCGCGTTTCTTATCCTTTAAACCCAGCTCAAGGAGGATGACCGACTTTCCGGTCTCACGGCGCAGCCCGCCGGCTAAATTGAAAGAATACACCGTTCTTCCGGCGCGCGGGTAGGAACTGAACACCGAAAGGACCATGCTCTCAAAGATTATCTTCTGGTGGAAATCCTTGTTCTTGAGCCTGCGGCCGAGGGTCTGGCTCAGGTCAAGGGTAAGGTGCGGTATTTTTTTGAGCAGGAATTCAAAATCGTCTTTACCTATCTTGAGTATCTCAGCGTCATTGATGGCTTTGGTAGTTACCGAATGCGGTTCCTTGGTCAGAAGAGAGATGATCCCGAAGTATTTTCCGCGGTGTAAATATTCAAGGGCGGTCTCCCGGCCGGAATTATCGCGGGTATAGACCATCACCCGGCCGGATAAGACGCAGAAAAAACCATTGGGGGCGTCGCCTTCTTTATAGATGACTTCGCCCTTCTTATAGCGCACAGTCTTACAGTAGCTGCCGATCACCTTTAATTGACGGGAGGACAGGCCGCTGAATAACGGGACACTCTTTAAGAGGGACGGTTTCTGCATATTTCCTCGGAATACTTAAGGGCGCTTTCGCGGACGCGGCGCTGGTAAGTCGAATAATCCACTTCGATCAAGCCGAAACGGGGGCCAAAACCCTGCTCCCATTCAAAGTTATCGATAAGCGACCAGTAAAAATACCCGGTTACATTCACCCCCCGGAGCATCGCCTGCTTGACGCTGCTGATATGCTCCCGGATGAATTCCTGCCTTTTTTTATCGTCATCGGTGCAGATCCCGTTCTCCAGCACCATCACGGGCAGTTTATAACGCTTCAAACGTAAAAGCAAAAGGAACAGCCCCTCCGGATAGATCTGCCATCCGAGGTTGTTTAGGGGAAGTTCTTTTTTAAGGGGAGGGAAAAATTCGCAGGTATAATAATTAACCCCGATATAATCCATGGTCTTGAGCTGCGTGACCGTATCCAGGAACCGGAAATTAAAAAAGTAGTCGTTGAACCTGGCCCTTAAGCGGTGGACCGGATTACTGCCCGAAACAAGAAAACCGCGTAAATGCTGGGCGAGGCTGACCATCGGGCTGGGCAATTTATTGACAGAGTAGATCTTTTTGATGGCGCGGTAGGCCTCAACGTGTCCGCGCATAAAATTATCCTGCACCATGACCGCTTTGATCCAGGATCTCTCCTGGGGAGGCCATTTGCATTCCACATAACCGCAATAAGCATAGACGTTCGGCTCATTTATGGTAGCCCAATAGCGCACATACGGGCTTAAGAAAGGGACTATCTTCTCGGTAAAACGGCGGAAATATGCGGGAGCCCTGGGATGAAGCCAGCCCCCGCGCTTGCTCAGCCAGAGGGGATTTGTAAAATGATGCAGGGTGAGTAGCGGTTCTATCCCGCGCTTTTTTAAAGAACGCACCACATCCACATAATGCTCGATCTCTTTCTGGTCGAACTGCCCCTCCTGCGGCTCAATACGGCTCCATTCAACCGAGAGGCGCACGGAATTAAGCTTTAAGTCTGCCGCCAGGTCCCAGTCTTTCTCATAGAGCTCATAATGCCTGCACGCCTGGCCGCTGGGCTCCTTTCCATGCCCCTTCCCTTCCCATTCGTGCCAGTCGCAGTGGGTATTGCCGCCTTCGGTCTGGTAGGCTGAAACAGCGGCGCCCCATAAGAAATCTTTTGGAAATTCGTTTATCATTAAGGTCAGATTATAACACGCCCAAGACGCCTAAACAAGGCATAAAAAAACC
>JAQTUY010000186.1 GCA_028707105.1 Candidatus Omnitrophota bacterium
CCCAGATCGATAAGGAGATGAAAGAACTCCAATGACGGATAAAGAGCTCTGCGATATATTGCTGGGATCGGCTTTAGTCAACCAGCAGGAACTCAATCGCGCGATTGACGAGACCAAAAAATTAAAAAGGCCCCTGGAGAAGGTGATCATTGACATGCATATCCTCTCCAAGAGCGCCATGTATGAGGCTGTGGCCCGTCATTTCGGGTTTCCTTATAAGGACCTGGATAATTATAAGCCTACCGCCGAGCTCTTAAAAGTCGTGCCTGAGAAACTGGCCCGGCAGACCCAGGCTGTCCCGTTGGGGATAAAGGGCGGTAATCTGCAGGTGGCGATGGGCGACCCCAGTAACCTTTATTTCACCGACCAGATACAGCTCCAGACCGGATACCCGCTGGAGATCTTCCAGTCATCCCCCGCCGAGATCGAAGAGGTCATCAATAAAGTATACGCCAAGAAAGACGTGACCAAAGACCTGCTTGACGGCTTGGGCGCGAAGATGGTCCCCAGCGCCAAGGACGCGTTCGCGGCAGAGGGTTCTTCCATTATCAAACTGGTGGACCTGATCATCGCTCAAGCAGTGCGGGACCGGGCCTCCGACATCCATATCGAGCCTGAAGAAGGCATAACCCGCATCCGTTTCCGCATAGACGGTATCCTGCATGAAATACCTTCTCCTCCTAAGGATTGGGAAATGGCGATAATTTCGCGCGTCAAGGTATTGTCGGGCATGGATATCGCCGAAGCCCGGGTGCCTCAAGACGGGCATTTCCAGGCCAAGGTCGATGAAAGGGTCATAGATTTTCGTGTTTCAACCATGCCGACCATTCACGGCGAGAACGTGGTCATGCGTCTTCTGGATACCGCCTCGGTCATGATCGGCCTTGAGCGGCTGGGTTTCAGCACTTATGAGCAGATGAAGAGGTACGAGGATATCATCGCCCGGCCTTTCGGGGTCATCCTTTCCACGGGCCCCACCGGCTCCGGGAAGACTACGACTTTATATTCGGCGCTGATGAGGATCAATACTATTGAGAGGAATATCATTACCATTGAAGACCCGGTTGAATACCGTTTAGGCCTTATCCGCCAGATCCAGATTAACCCCAAGGCCGGGATTACCTTTGCCAACGGCTTGCGCGCCATACTCCGCCAGGACCCCGACGTGATCATGGTCGGCGAGATCCGCGACCTTGAGACCGCCATCATCGCGGTCCAGGCAGCTCTTACGGGGCATTTAGTTTTTTCAACCCTCCACACTAACGACGCCCCCAGCAGCGTTACCCGTCTTATAAATATGGGCGTTGAGCCCTTTCTTATCGCCGCCTGCTTAATAGGCGTAATGGCCCAGCGTTTAATAAGGTTGATCTGCAATGATTGTAAAGAAGCTTATGAGCCGTCCCAGGCTATTATCGATAAATGGGGCCTGAAGGATAAAGGCAAGATCACTCTTTACCGCGGCCGCGGCTGCGATAGCTGTATGGGGACAGGTTATAAAGGCCGCAGCGGTATATTTGAATTGATGGTTATCGATGATGAAATGAGGGAGATGATCATCTCCAATGCTTCAGTAGTCGCCCTGAGGACTAAGGCTCAGGAGAAGGGGATGCGTTTTCTGCGCGATGACGGTTTAGATAAGGTGCTTAAAGGAATGACCAGTATTGAAGAGGTGGCGCGGGTTACCGAAGAGCACATCGATATTAAACACGCCGCGGAGGCGGAAAAAGTAGAGCCGATGATCAAGCCCATAGGGGGCGCGGCAACGGAAGCGCCGGCAGCTGCTCCCGTAACCGTGGATACCTCGGAACTTGAGGAATACCAGAAACGCATCGCCAGCTGGCTGAGCAGGAAGGAATAGTTGTACGAAAAATATTGGAATCTTAAAGAGAAGCCGTTCCAGAATACGCCGGATCCCCGTTTTTTGTATCTTTCCGGCCAGCATGAAGACGCCCTGATGAAGCTTAGCTACGCCGTTGCCCAGCGCCTGGGCTGCGGAATGCTAAGCGGGGTATTCGGCTGCGGCAAGACCCTGATGAGCCGGGTGATCTTAAATGAGCTGGGAGCCAGCCGCTACGCCTGCGCCTATATCAATAATCCGCAGGTATCCGAGCCGGCGGAATTATTCCGCGCCATCGTGCGCGGCCTTAATCCCCAGGCGCTGCCGGATAAAAAAAGCGAACTTCTGCTCGATCCGATGCTTGAGAAACTGCAGACTATACTTGTTGATAACGCCCGCGAATCTAAAGAAACGATAGTAGTCATCGACGAGGCGCATACCATAGAGGACCCTAAGATCTTCGAGCAGATGCGCCTGCTTTTAAATTTTCAGTTAGAGGACAGGTTTCTGCTCACCCTCTTGATAGTAGGCCAGCCTGAGATCAGGGCCAAAGTGGAGAACAGCAAGCCTTTAGACCAGAGGGTGGCGGTGCGCTGTCATATCGGGCCTTTGTCCGAAGAAGAAGTTTCTAAATATATAAACCATCGTCTTAAAGTAGGCGGGTATCAGGCGCCTTCGGTCGAGAGCGCGATATTTTCCAAGGATGCCATAGCAGCGATATTCCAGCATAGCGGCGGCATACCCCGGCGTATCAATAACCTTTGCGACCTGGCCCTGATGACGGGGTTCGCCCGTAAGGCGGAAAGAATAGACGCGGAGTTAATAAAACAGGTGATCAAGGATTTCAGCATAACCTAATATGCCAAAATATACCTATAAAGCGGTCGATTCCAAGGGCAGGATAATAAAAGGCAATATCGACGCGGCCTCCGAGATGGAGGTGTCTACC
>JAQTUY010000187.1 GCA_028707105.1 Candidatus Omnitrophota bacterium
GTAAAAGGCATTTTTCTTTTCCTGTAAGCCGCTGCTTCAAGAATAAACGGTAATCATCCTGGGGCAGGAAGCATATTTCCTGGCTGCCGGGCTTCTCCGCCACCGGCAAGTCCATTTTCCTGGCCAGGGCCCTTACCTGATCTTTGGTATAATTACCCAACGGGAATAAAATATGCCTGAGCTGAGCCTGATCTAAACGATACAAGAAATAGGTTTGGTCTTTCCTGGTATCCTTCGCCTTTTTTAACCGATATTTTGGGGAACCTGAACCCGGGACCCGGCTCTTTTCTACTCCGGCATAGTGGCCGGTGGCAAGATAGCGCGCGTCCAACGCCAGGGCTTTTTTAAGCAAAGCGGTAAACTTAATATGCTGGTTGCACCGTACGCAGGGGTTAGGAGTCCTGCCTGACAAATATTCGGCGCAAAAGTCATCAATGACCTTCTTTTCCAGGATGCGGCTAAAATCCAGGACATAATGCTTCAGGCCTAATTTATGGCATACCCGGCGGGCATCCTCGATACCGGATAAGCCGCAGCAAGAAGGCTTGCGGGTGAGGCGGTCCGGGATATTAAAACACATAGTGACCCCGATCACCTCAAAACCCTTATTCTTAAGTAAGCCGGCGGCGACCGAGGAATCCACTCCTCCGCTCATCGCCACCACCACCCGCTTTTTCATAATATGATGCCCCTATACCCCGCCAAAAAGAAAAAGGCCCGGTAAATATCCATAGTTCACCGGGCCTTCTGATTTTTTCTGGTTATAATTTCACTACGTTCTTGGCTTGCTCGCCTTTGGGCCCCTGCTCGATCTCGAACTCGACTTCCTGGCCTTCAGCTAACGTCTTATAACCGTCACCCTGGATTGCGGTATGATGCACGAATACATCCTTGCCGTCCTCGGGGGTGATAAACCCGTAACCCTTCTGATTGCTAAACCACTTCACTTTTCCTTTTGCCACGATGTACTACCCTCCTTTCAAAAGATTATATATGTTAAAATCTATAATAATACCGCGTGCTTGTCAAGCAATTTTATGGTCTGGAGCATCTCTTCCCCGGTTTTGGCATCGCAGGCTTTTTTACGCAGCTGCCGGCAGTTCTGCCATCCCTTGGTGTACCAGCTGAAAAACTTGCGGAATGCCACCACGCCGATCCTCTCGCCATGGAAGGCGATCGAAGCTTTAAGGTGCTCCGTCATCACCTTTTCTATCTCTTCAATGCCCGGTCTTGGGGGCGGTGTTTTGCCTTTCAAACAATATTTTATCTCATTGAATATCCAGGGATTACCGAGAGCGCCCCGGGCCACTGCCACCGCGTCACAACCGGTCTCATCGGCCATCTTCTTAGCTGCTTCCCCGGAAAAAACATCGCCGCTGCCGATCACCGGGATCTTTAAAGCGTCTTTTACTTTTTTAATGACCTGGTAATCCACGCAGCCGCTATACTCCTGCATCCGGGTCCGGCCATGGATGAAGAGAGCCTCGACCCCCGCGTCTTCGGCATAAAGCGCCGCCTCCCGGGCATTTACGGAATTCGCGTCCCAGCCGGAACGTATCTTGACCGTAACCGGAAATTTGGAATTCTTGACCACTACCTTCAAGAGCTTGTTTAAAAGTTTAGGGTCTTTAAGAAGCGCGGACCCTTCGCCCCTCGTGACTACCTTTTTAGCCGGACAGGCAGCGTTAAAATCCAGAACCGCAAAATCGTGTTTATTAAGTATCTCCAGCCCCTTAAGGATGAATTTCGGTTCCAGGCCGAGTAATTGGACTCCTAGAGGCTTATCCTTTGGGGAAGTCGAGAGCATCTCCTGGGTTCTTCTGCTTTTGTAGCTTAAAGAGCGGCAATTGAGCATCTCGATAAAGGCCAATTCACAGCCGAATTCACGGTTTAAAAGGCGGAAGGGAAGGTCAGTGACCCCGGCCATGGGCGCCAGGATGAAAGGATGACGCAGTTTAAGTTTTCCGATCTTAAGCACTACTGCGCCTCCAGGACTACCAGGGTGATGTCGTCGTATTGCGGGTGGGCGCCAATAAAAGAATAGACCTCGTCTTTGATCACCCGCATTAACTCTGCCGCGGGTTTAGAACTGTGTTTCTGGAAGGAACTGATAAGCCTGTCCAGGCCATACCTTTCTTCGTCGCGATTCTGGGCCTCAGTGACCCCGTCGGTATAAAGCAGGATCTTATCTCCAAGATCAAGCTTAATTTCTTTATCTTCCAGGTAGGTTTCGATATCAGGCATCATCCCCAGCATAAAACCGCCGCTGAGGATCGCCTCTACGGCGCCATGAGTAGCCCCGCCCACGACTACGGGGCCGCGGTTAGCCCTGCATATCAGGATATGCTCATGCCCGGCGCTGGAGTAAGTAAAAGTCTTGGTATCAGCCGGCCACATAAAATACAACAAAGTCATGAACTTATGCCCGCCGATATGCTGGCTAAGAATCTGGTTGGTCTTAATAAGGATCTGGCGCGGCGAATGTTCTTCCTGGGACAAGGTCTGGATGGCGGTTTTGGCCATGGCCATCAAAAGCCCGGCCGCGACTCCTTTTCCGGAAACGTCGCCTATAACGACAGACAGTTTATCCGTACCCGGCAGGGTAATAAAATCATAATAGTCTCCGCCTATCTCTTTTGCCGGCTGCATCAAGCCCTGGACATTGAGCCCCCTGATGATCGGAAGCGTCTGCGGAAGAAGAGCCATCTGGATCTCCCTTCCCAGCTTCATCTCTTCGGCCATCCTCTCCTTTTCTA
>JAQTUY010000188.1 GCA_028707105.1 Candidatus Omnitrophota bacterium
TTTCAAGGCAGCGTTATACTCAGGGCATTGACAGCTATTTAAGCGTGCTGGACGCGCAGCGCTCGCTTTATCTGGCGCAAAAGGAGCTTACCTATCTGCGTTTGGCTAAGCAGGGGAATCTGGTGAAGCTTTACGCTGTGCTCGGCGGGGATGGAGAGTGGAAGAAATAAAGGAGTTTAGATCTGATGGATAAAACCAGGCTGAAATATTCCTGTTGTTTAATGGCCGTGATCTTCTTTGTTTGCGGCTGCGCAAGCGCGCCGCGGCACGCGATCCCGCAGGATTCATTAAGCAGCGCGCGGGTTTACGGAATGCACGATATCCGGGCAGTCAGCGGCATCCCCAGCGATTCTATCAAAAACGATTTTGCCAAATTATTGGAGCGTGAGAAAAAAGAAGGTAAATTTTTCTTTAATTCCGCCGGTAAGCAAACTTTTTATATGCTGGCTATTTCAGGAGGCGGCGATAAGGGCGCGTACGGCGCCGGATTATTAAAAGGATGGTCGCAGTCAGGCACCCGCCCGGATTTTAAGATAGTCACCGGCATAAGCACCGGAGCCATAATCGCGCCGCTGGCTTTCCTGGGAAGTGAATATGACGATGAGCTGGAAGAGTTTTACACGAAATATTCCACAAAAGATATCATGCGCACGCCCTTCCCGCTTATAAGATTTTTCTTCAGCAATTCCGTTGCCCGCACCGACCCTTTAGAGCGCCTGATCGAACGTTATTTTGACGCGGAAATGCTCAAGCAAATCGCTGTTGAACATAATAAAGGCCGCAGGCTTTATGTCGGTACCACTAACCTTGACGCCCAGCGGCTGGTTATCTGGGATATGGGGAAGATCGCCTCCATAGGGGACGATAAATCCATGAAATTATTCCACAAGATCATACTGGCATCGGCGTCTCTCCCGGTTGTCTTTCCGCCGGTCTATTTAGATGTGGAGGCCGGCGGCGAAATATACGATGAGATGCATGTTGACGGCGGCATAACCAGGCAGGTATTTTTTCTTTATGATGTTTTACAGGGATTTGACAAAGCGGTTAAAGAAAAAACTCTCGATGTTCCCGGGATCAAATACGCTATTTATGTGATAAGGAACGGCTATGTCGATCCTATCTATAAAGAGGTTCCGGATAAGCTCTTCGCCATCGCTGAACGCGCGGTTGATACCGCCATCAACGCCCAGGGCGTGGGCAATCTTTACGAGTTGTATATCTTTACTAAAAATAACGGGGGAGATTTTAATCTTGCCTATATTCCCGCGACCTACATATCGCAGGCGAAAGAGTTTTTTGACCCTATTGAAATGAAGAAGCTCTTTCTCCTTGGTTTTGAAGAGGCGTCGCAGGGCTTCAAGTGGAAAAAACTCCCTCCCGGGCTTGAGAATATGAGGTAGCGCGCCGGTTGCGAAAGCCCGGGGCGCGCGATAACTAATAAGGAAGATGTCAGAGCGGTAAATAATGAAGGCCAGGCAAGTGTATAAGAATTTTATCCGTAGGATAGGAAGGAATACTTTTTACCTGCTGCGTAAGATCATGGTGCGCTTGCCGTACGGAATTTTGACCTTTGTCGCTCCGCTGTTTATCCGCGTCGGGAAACTTTTTCTCAAAAAGAGGAAGCGGGTCATCCTGGAGAACCTGCGCGCAGTGTATAAGGATAGCCGGACTGAGCGGGAGATCGGCTCTATCGCCTCTGCGTGGTTTGATAATATCAGCCTGGGGATGATAGAACTGATCTATCTTATTGACCGGCCCGGGGAGATAGTCAAGAGGGTATCCATTGAAGGCGCGGACAATCTTGACGAGGCGCTGGCCAAAGGGCGGGGAGCCATATTGCTCGGCGCTCATTTCGGCGATTTCGCGCTGGTACTTTTGCGCCTGGCTTTAGCCGGATATAAGGTAAATTGTATTATGCGCAGGATGAAGGACGCTCAGTTTGGAGAGTACGTGTTCGATTACTGCAAAAATAACGGGGTGCGGATCATTTATTCTATTCCCTACGTCGAATGCGTAAAGCAATCCTTAAGATGCCTTAAAAATAATGAGGTACTTTTTATCTTGCTGGACCAAAATTACGGGGATCGCGGCCGGGTTTTCGTTGATTTCTTCGGCAGGCCGGCGGCAACGGCTACGGGCCCGGTTATTTTTTCCTATCGTTCAGGAGCGCCTATCCTGCCGGCTTTTGCCGTTCGCGATAGTGAAAAAAATCACAAGATCATCATCGATCCTGCGGTTAAGCTGGAAGCCCAACCGGAGGAGGAATCATCGGTTGAGCGTAACGTTCAGCAGTTGACTAAAATAATCGAAGGGTATATCCGCCGTTATCCCCAGGAATGGGGAGGGTGGATGCACAAGCGCTGGAAGACCAAGCAAACGGATGCGGGGCAGGTATTTGAAAAAAATGCCGAGAGAGGGAGTTGAACCCTCACGAGCGTTAGCTCATCGGTTTTTGAGACCGACGTGTATGCCATTCCACCACCTCGGCGAAATTTTAAGTTGACCGCACCCCTTGTTTATACTAAAATGGTGACTTGAGTAAGGGGCGGTAATGACGCCACTTATTGTATATTCTAAAGCATAACCCGTCAATCAAATTTTCATTGGGGCTGTAGCGCAGTTGGGAGCGCGTTTGACTGGCAGTCAAAAGGTCGAGGGTTCAACTCCCTCCAGCTCCACCAAGAGTGATAGGGGGCTGCTTCAAGGACAGGACGGAAGGTACCTTCCGTC
>JAQTUY010000046.1 GCA_028707105.1 Candidatus Omnitrophota bacterium
AAAGACTCATCTTCACTAAAATTATTCGGTTCTAAAGAAAGAGCTTTAAGAAGTGAAGCCTTGACCTCAACACCGGCAGCTTTAAGAGAAGCGCTTATTTTATTGCTGAACTCATCGATTTTTTTATACCAGGCAGAGATTTTAGCGTTAGAACTCAGCTCAATGCCGCACGCTTTATTAATTAACTTCTTAATTTCTCCACTATAAGGAGACACGTCTACCATTTTCTTAAACTCGGAGGCCTTCTGATAGAGAACTACGAGTTCTTCTGATCTTGGATCAGCAGGCGTATTTTCTGCGGCATATACGGAAGGAACAATCAGATCTGAAACAAATTCTGCCAGGGATTTCTCAGCCTTTTCCAGTCTCTCTCTTATCTGTTCTTCTAAGCTGGCTCTGGGGTCCTGCGGCTGCTCGGCCTTCTTATTTTCTTCATCTAATCTCTGTCTTGCTGCCAGCCTCTCCTTGCGCCAGGAAAGGTAATCGTTTATCTTTCTTTCTGATTTCTTCTTTTTGGAGGACAAATTCTCCAGCTGCACTTCCTGTAATTTGGCGAGCGCCTCTTCGAGCGCGGTAATGGCTTTTTTATGGTCCTGGCCTGCCTGGGTGGCTTCAACATATAATTGATCGGCCTGCTCCAGCGATTGTGTCTGCCTAACTAGATCCTCCTGAACAACCGAGGAAGAAACCGGCTCTTCTTTACCGGATTGCGCCGGCGCCGGCTGGTCAACAGGCTTGGCTTCTTCTGTATTATTATGTCCGTCCTGTTTTACGGGCTTGGTAATTATAACCGGAGCCGCTAAAGAATGATGTGGCTGGCAAGAACCAGACTGGCAGGTGGCAGCGCTCGCGGCCTGATTTTCCTGCTGCGCAGGCGCAGTCATAAGCTCAGAGGTATTCAATTCCTGAACGGCTCCCTGCTTCTTTTGTTCAGATTGCAACTCATTCTTAATCTCTAAATATAGATCGGGATAATTATCTTTTGCTCCGCCAAGAACGGACCACAGCCAGCCCTGAGGATCCCAGCTATAAGCCCAGGCATAATGCGTCATTATTTCCCTCATTATCTCTTTGCCCTTATCCGCCTGCTGAAGCTCCATATAAGAACTCAAGCGTATGTATTGAGCCGTACCCAGATGATAAAGCGCCCAATTCTGTCCATAAATATTAGTAAGCTCCTCCTGAGTAGGAGTGCTGGAAGGCAACTCGCCTTTGGCTACCGCGTCTGCTTCCTGTTTATAAGCAGCCTCCTGCCATTCAGGATGCTCATTGATCATGGACTCTATCCTCTTGATGGCAGCGGAGAAATCTTTCTTGTTATATTCGACCCAGGCAAAGCTGACATAAATTTCAGGACTATAAGCCAATCCGCCCACTACGGCCAGATCTGTAGCCTTAAGATTGCTGATATCCGCTCCACTGCGCTGCTCAAGCACTGATTTAAACTCTACAGCATAAGTGCTGTTTTCAACGCTGGCAATAAACCTGGCGACCGTGCGGAAGAATTCCATAGATTTTGTTACGTCGCGGGGCTGGCCATTCTCATCGAAGAGCATGCCAAACCTGGAATTGCCCAGAACCTTATAATCCTGCGCCTCTCTTATTCCATCCCGGATATCAAGGTTAAAAGCAGGTTTAAAGATATATTTATATATCAACTCCCTGTCTTCCTGAGGCAGCGCCAGGTAGAGAAGATAGAAGTCTTCCACCTGTCTCTTGAATATCTCAGGGCCCTCAACCAACACCGGCCTGAACTTCTTCACCTGTTTCATATCGGCTTTCATCCCCACGGATTCTTTCTTTAAGGTAAAGGGATTCTCGCCATTCTTTGCCAGGCTATACCAAAGATAAGAAATAAGCGATTTTACGCTCTTACCATCCTTGCCTTTCGGAGTACGCCAGCCAAAGCCGGTCTGCACGCCTTCCTCGTTGGCGTACGGCAATAATCCGTCTTTATCCATCATCTTTTCCATTTCACCGGTATAGAAATCCAATCCGGCAAACAGGGTCCACTCTACTGAAACCACCGGCTTTCTCCCAGTTTGTTTGCGGCCCTGCGCATCGGTAAAATCAAATCCGGTGACCTGGATTTTTCCTTTTTCGGGATGGTCATATTCGACAGTTACGCGGCAATAATGCTCAACTGCTTTTAAGATGTTATCCCTGGAAATACCAAAAAGCTTCACGCATTCTTCGTCGGTGAAAGAATTCCTTATCCAAAGCCCGACATCAGCGGCGACCTTATCATCCCATTTGTTCTCGTAAGAATCATATCCGACGTAGAAATAACCATTGGAATTATTCCTAGTCTTCATCAACCAATTCTCTATCTTTTGATAGGCCTGCCTGTATTTATCGGCTTCAGGCAGGTTATAAACCAAGGCTATTTGGTAGAAATTATATAACGCGCGCCTGGCGGAAATATTATTCTCCGTGGAGTAATATGTGGCGTCGGAGAACATTTTCAAGGCGCCGTAAGTATTCTCGTGAGACGGATCATTATCCTGCAATGTTAAGAGATAATCCGCGGTGGATTTCGCCACGTCTAAGTAAGCGGCATCCTGGGTATCGTAGATATACTGCGCGAAACCGTTAAGCTTCCAGGAGTTGGGGCCCGCCCCGCTGAATGTAGTTGAGGGCAAAGCGGAGAGGATATTGTAGCTATCGTAAAATCCGACAAAATGATCCTTATTCTGCTGCCACACACTGTTAAATATCTCGATGGATTTCTTAACATTCTCCATTTCTCCGCCGTTAGCAAGATATATATCCAGGACACCGGAGTCATAAAGGTATAAACAAGCTTCGCATTCTGCTTCATTAAGATGGCTGATAGGCAACACCTCTCTCCAGAGGCGTATGCGTTGTCTCTCGAACAAGCTGCCGGAGATATTGTTACCGCCTTCAGGGAATTCTTTAAAGAGCTCCAATTGAGGGTTATAACTCTTGAATTCTATGCCTGTGCCGTCCAGTATCTCGCCTATCTTGCGCTCTTTGACCTTGGAAAGAAGCGGGAATCTTAAATTCAGTCCGCTGTTGAACTGATCGCCGGTCCATAAGCCGTCCCAGGTTACCTGAAGCGCCTGGATCATGCTAAAAGGTAATTCCAGCGTTACCGATAGGCCCTTCTGGTCATAACGCTGATTGTACTTGCCCCCTACTTTCATGTTGATGTCGCGCGGTAAGTTAAATTCAATATATCCCTTGCCCTTAGAATACTGCCCCTGCATTGCTTCAACGTAAAAACGCATCCACTTAGTAAAGTCGGATCCGTAACTAACGCCTCCAAGAAGGTCGTCAGCCTTGGTCCATTTACTATCATCGGTGATATGTTTAACGAATACCCTTAAGGTCTTATTATTGTTGAAGCGATAGCCGACCCCGAATTCCTGAGTGAGCATCGTCTCCTTTACCAGCAGCTCTGTGGGCAGGTTCACGATGTTACCTTCATCATCATGAGCGACTACCGCGGAATCCTCGGAGATCTTACCCGAGAGGATCCCGGCATTTAGATCAATGAACATCTTCTTACTGATCTCGTCTTTTATGTGGATATTGTGAATATAGAGCTGGTTATTCCTGTCGAAGGAAACGTCCATAAATCCGGCGTAGGCAACATGGACCTTTCCGTCCTTTAAGTCATAAACCGCGTTATCAAAAAGTAAAACACCCTGTTCAAGGATGCCTTTGCCTTTGTTAGGCTCGCTCTCCTGCCACTGGTAACGTTTATTCATGCCGATACCGAAGAAATTCTGCCACTTTTCGCCCGATGAGCGCACATCCGCCAATATATACTTGCTTTGCGGCGAACCCTTATCCGTCTGGACACTGACTACAGAGATGTCGATATTATGCCTGTTAAACACCTGCATCAAATCCCTCACCGATGTGGAAGAACCTAACACCGTATCATAAAGGAATCCTTCCGCGCTGCCTGAAGGCACCCGTCCTTGAGTCATATTCATAAGTTCTTTTTCGGAGAAAACGTAATTATAGGGCAGTAACTCTTTGATCACCTTGCCTTCTTTAGCTAACTCCTTGGCGACTTTGATCAGTTTGCTGTGTTCTGTCTTGAGCGCGATGATCTGCTCGTTGATCGTGCGCATCAATTCCAGAGTTTCTTCACGAGAAACATGGGTACGCTTCATTATCAGGATGGAGTTACTTACGCTATTGGCGCGCCAATCCAAATACTCCTGATTCAATGGCAGCTGATTCTGTATATACTCAAGATAAGTATGGGCATTAGCATCATCGCCTTCCAGCGTAGCCAGATAAGCTTCAAGCTCCGACTTGTTAGTGGCTAATTCTGCCTGCCGCTGAAGCGCCATGTTATATCTGACGCGGGCATTTTGAGGATACCAATCTATCTCATTAAAGACATGGCCCTCTGACAGGGTTTGTAAATATATAGCCCTTAACCAGGCCACCGACCAGGACTGGGTCGCCGGGCCGTTAAGAAGATCCAATTCCGCGAGCAAAGTAGGCATGTGGACTGTCTGGGCAGTGTTAAGCTTGGTATCATAATAAACTACGCCGTTCTGGGCATCCGTTAATTCATCGCTGGCATACTGCCACTGAGCATCTCTCTGGGCTTTATTCACCGTTTCAGGATCGCTATACCAGGCATCGCTGCCGGGTAGGCTGGTCCAATTATCCTTTCTTGCCGTCCATTTCTCAACGCTCTTACGGGCTTCGATCAAGTCCAGACATTCATCCAAGCTGGGGTCCAATGATTGCAGAAGCGCTATTTCGGCATCTACCTTGCCCATTAACTCCGTGCCGTAAAGATAAGCCAAATCGCCGGCATATCCGGGATGTCCGGGCAGATTAGCGTAATAATCGGCCTTGGCCTGGAAATCCGCTTTTCTGGCTAAAGCATCGTCAAGCCTGTCTTGATAATTCTGTTGGGCCGCGATCAGGTTATCATTTCCGGTAGCGATATTCTCATCTACCCAGCTAATGGCTTCCCTGACTGTTACTTCATACTGCTTGGACATCCATTCCAGATATTTCTTAATGCCCAGGTTCACCTTGACATCTTCAACCTTACGCATCAGCTCTTCGGAAATATTGCGCATCCATGAATTATATAATTCACCTTGGAGGTACTTACCCACCTCCCAGATATATTGCCTGACCCTGGCGATATAATCCTTATACTGCTGTTCGGCATCGATCTGGGTATTTGCCGGAGGCGCAGCCTGCTTTTCAATGTTTGTTTTGTCCTCTTTGGTTTCAGAGATCTCTTGTGCTCTATTAGCGCATGAAGCGCAAAGCGCCTCTCTATCTTCAGTCTTGATATTATCCATATTAGCGAAATCTATGATGCCGGGTATTGTATAGGTCTTGCCGTCGGCGCCCTGTATCTTATCAACTAACATAGGCTCCTCGCTCCATGTCAGCCAGGTGCCCTTGGCGATATCCAGGCGGACATCGCCGAACTGGATGTAATAATTATCCTGACTGACCTGCTCGGCAGAAACCCAGAAGGACTGGTTTTCCAGATCGGAATAAATAGGATACGAACCATGGAGGGTCCAGATGATAGCCTGAGGTACGCACAACTGCTCTTCCCAGGCAGTGATCTTTTTATTATGGAGCAGCTTCTTCAACTCTTTCTTGCTGAAGGAATCCGCCGAGCGGTAACGCGGGCCCTGCTTGTCGTTGATGTAGACTAGCTTCTGCATGCCGATCTTGCCTGCCTGCATAAAGGTGTGCATTGCGTCCATCCTCAAGCCGTACACAAATACCTCGGGTTCCTGGCTAAGCGGATTAACGTTGGCCTCTTTGGCCTTTTTGATACCTTCTTCCGTGCGGGTATAGGCGTTAGCCTCGTTAAGCTCGGGAAACTTATTTTTTATATTCACTGCCATGGTGCAGGACTCCAGAGAAGGATAGACATCCGCCTTATTGGTCCTCGGCTCAATACTGACCGCCCATCCTCCGGATTTATCATCTTGAGGTATTAATCCGGAAAGCATCCGTTCCAGGGTCACGATATCCTCAAGACCGGAGAATTTCTGGAGTGTTCCCGGCTCAGTCCAGGCATTTATCGCCCTCAGGAATGTTTCGGTTTCAAAAGCGAATTTTCCGGCTTTCTTATCTTCAAGGGAATAATACATGGGATTAACGGCAGCCAGGTATTGTTTACCATCACGATATTCCCAGATGAACTGGCAGGACGCCCAATTCATATCCAGCCACTGCGCGGCCATATCGGTATCAACAAAATAGCTGATCAATTCCGGCTTCATCATTTGATATTCCTGCTCGGTCAACCTCTGTTGATATACGATCAGGCCCGGGATAAGGAGCGGACGGACCTGGCTGTAAACCTGCGGTTTACTGAACAGGATAACGGCGTTATACCGGCGGTAAAGGCGGTGGTCCTTAAGAAAGGTAGTCAGGTAATTCTTGAAGGCTTCCCCGGGCTGGACCTGGTTAAAGAACCCCTTATCGGAGGAAAGTATGAATTTACCGTCCTTGATGTTCGGGAAGTACTTGATATCGCCCCAGTTAACATCATACACCGGCCCGGTAATAATATCGGCAACCCTGAATATCCCCTTGACCACGGTCTTGATCGGCCAAGTGACAGTTCCAAAGAATCCCCTGGGTTTGGCAAATACTTCCTGCTTAAGGTGCAGGACAGCGCCGTACTCGTTGACTTTTTCCATGTTGGCGTTCTGCAGGAGATTAGAGAAACTGCTGATCGCGCTCATCGC
Organism: Candidatus Omnitrophota bacterium; assembly: GCA_028707105.1. The sequence continues at coordinate 6,729 of JAQTUY010000046.1, forward strand.
TCCAAGAACGTTATATTCGCCCTTTTCAATAAGGCCGTAAAGTATGTTGATGATATTCAGGACATCCCCTGCTTTATCCCCGCCTATATCGATACCGATAAGCCAATTCTTGATCTTGGCAAAGGTAAATAAGGTAGAGGCGCCCTCATTATTAAAATTAGCGCTTAAATAGATAAGATTCTCGATCTCGTTCTTGTTAAGGCTGGAATTATTGAACGCTTCCTGGATCTTTTTGGTCAACGCCTCTTTAGACTCCATCAAGCGTTTTACTTCAGTTTCGATCCAGGGTATGACCTTGGTGCTTAAGGTGTTGTATATTTCGGGCTTGACTTTATTAATATATTCTTCATTCTCGATCTTGAGCTTGGTCAGTCTCTCTTTTTCCAGATTAACCTTGATCCCCGCCTTACCGTTCAGCCTGGCGATCTTGGCGTCAATAAACTCATTAATAGCCGCGGGCGACTCATCAAGCATATCCTTAATCACGGCCTGTATCGCCGCTGTTTTATTTTGATAGCTGTCTTTGTTCGAATTGTTATAGGTATTAAATAATTTAACGTACGCGTCAACAAACGGGGTGATGGAATATAGTTTCTCGAATTGCATTTTCTGTTTGGACTCATAATCTTTGCCATAAACCTGCATTTCGCTGATATCCATATTACTGCCGGTAAGGGGAGCCTTACGCTCTTCCAGCAGAGAGTATTCATCAAGATTCAGGGTATAAGCCATCCTGAAGACTTCCATGGCTTCCCGCTGGACTTTACAAGCCTGCTCGATCTTGCCCTTTTTGAGCAGCCTGAGCGCCTGCTCGCTTAACTTAACATAATTATTATAAACCTTCTCGTAGCTGGAAACCTCTTGTCTTAAGCCGGATGGAATATTGTCGGCGCGCTTGGCCTGCTTCTTGCTTATAACCGCTTTCTTGTTTTCCTTGACGGCGGCCTTCTCAATTTTAGTGTCTTGCTGCATCTGCGCCTGAGCAATAAAGTTCTCTGCCCGGGCCTTCACGGCATCGCTGATGGCCGTATCGCTTACTAACGCCTGGAATTGTTCGATCGCAAGTTTATACTCACCCTTATAATAAAGATCCTTGCCGGACTGATAACGGGGATCTTTGGGGTCAGGGGTAAAGTTCCCGCCGTGAGCGATACCGAAAGGAGCGGTGGCTCCGATAGAAGCGCCGCTATCAACGCGATACTCCGCGGGCGCGGCGACGGCAGAGGGAATGATCAGCGCGCCCAGCATAAACACGCTAAACGCCGCAAAGGTAACCTTTGCGGGAGATAACTGCAGGAAGAATGGCTCTTTTTCCAGGGGAACGAATTTATCTATTAACGACTTCTTGATGCTGCGCGCTGCGCCGTATAAAGCCAATATTTGTCTGGCTCTATAAACATCTTCTCCCTCGATCTTCTTGCTATTGGCATAAATATAATCTACAGCTGGCCTAAGCGCGGATTCGGCGAATATGGCCTCTGAAAGCCTGCTGAGCAGGGCCAAGTCTTTATCTTGCAGGCTGTCTAATAATCCTATCTCCACGAGGAAGCTATTCAGAGCTCCCTCATCCCTTAACTGCAGTAAAACGGCTTGAATTTCTTCCTGAGCCTCTTTTGTTACTTCGGGATCGGTGCCTGCCGGATGAGTAAAAACAACGATGGTGTCATTAAACAACCGCAGGGCTTCTTCTAATCTTGCCCGCGCCGACGCCTTCGGATTTTCTTTAAATATACGCAGATATTGTTCCCGGGAAACCGCGAGCATTCTGAAGAATTCTTCCCGAAGGGATAATGAAAGAGCCTCTTTTTCTATCCGCTGCAATTTAGCATTGACAAATTTAAGGAGAGTCTTGGCCTTGACAAACTTCTTATTCAATGCCCCGGTATCGCTGCCAAACTTTTCCAGGCGGGATATCTTTTGCCGCAGGTCTTTCTTGATGGCATTGAGATTGTTTCTTCTCTTATAGACCGGGCTTATCCTGTCGATATGGGCGTACAAAGCTCCGCCCGGCTGCGGATAGACCTTCTGCTCTATTGTTTGCGATGAAACCGCTTTCGATCGATCCGAAACAAATAACCCCGCGATATTTTCCAGCTTTGCGTTCAACCAATGCGGCAGGCCTACGGATGCGCCAAACTCATGAATTATAGTGCGGGATAATTTTCTCGCGCAAATGCCCTGGGCAAGATAAATAAACTTCTGATCTTCAATTATAATGTTGCTGCTTAAGATAACACGGCCGTTTTCGAGCTTAACCGGAGGTCCGGTGAGAAGATTGGCACGAACGATGTATTTCAAGATATACTTTACGGCTCTTTCACGGGTAGTCCCTTGTATATTAAGCATGTTACCCAGCTCATCGGCGGTCAAGGCAATGGCCGATCCGAAGGCATAACTGCCGCTTAACCTACCGCGCAGTTGCGCGGCTTCTTCACTGGACAGCGGCAGTCCGTCTTCAGTACAGGCGGCATCAACAGGCAGGCGAGTAGATGATCCATCTTCGTTTTCTTTAGGTCCTTTTACTGCTTTAGGCTGAATGACTCTGCCGGCCAGCCGCTCGGCATTTCTCCTCATGAACATATTCATGAACGGGAATCCGGAGAAAACAAAAATGTTTAAGGACACAAGGTACGCCGCTCTCACCAGAATAGGGGCTTGCTGCATGAAGATCTTATCAAACATCAGCCCGCCGAAGAGGACCGACCAGACAACGCCTGAGGCCGCCAATGAACCTGCGGTGGCGACGGACCAAAGGCGTCTGTATTTCATAAAACGCGACGGGTAAACCGCTTTCAAGAACCTGTCATTCTGTCTTATCGCGCCAAAGACGCTTTTCTGCAGATAAGCCAGGCGTCTGCGGCCGTCGGGAATTCCAAAGGCAAGGCTTAATATCAACTTGCGGGAATCACGATACGGCTGTTCTATGAAACTTTCTTTATCAGTCCAGCCGACAGACCATCCGGTCATCCTCTTAAACCTCTCTACGGCATTGATCATGACAGGATCAAATTCGATGCGCTTTGAGCCGTTAAACTTTTTCATCGCCAGATATACATAGCGGATATCCCGCAGTTCCCTTACGTGCGGCATGGCCATATCTTTCCAAAGCATATAAATGTTGGTTAATCCGGCTATGATACCCGCCGCGGGATGGACCAAATACCCGATAGCCAGAGCTGCCATAGCGGAAGAGCCCAATATGATAAACATAACCAAAGTAAGCAGCAGCTTATGATGTGAATACCTGAACGGTAATTCTAATAAGATATCATGTTTATGGTTGCCGCGGGTATGGCCGAAGGCCTCAACAAATGACACCTTGGGAGAAGCGATCTCCGGAGCGGTTATAAAATTGTAGAAATTAATGCCGAAATAATACTCCCTTTCCTGCTCGATCCCGGCGTGGGTCCAGCGGGTTTCGTGGCCGAGAGATATGGAGGCCACCTTCAATGACAGATTTTCGCTCGAAAGGTCTTTTGTCTCCCTGGCCTTCTCTTTGAGAATACGCAGGCTCTCTCCTTCTACGCCGGAGAATATCCTCATCAGGGTAATGTGAACGAATGATTTATCACGCAGCCTTGAAACCTTCCCCCCGCAGGCCTCTTTACAACTTTCCAGTAATTTAACCCTTATATCCTGCATCCGCAGATATTTATCCTCAAATACGGCCGCAACCCCCCCATCTATCCCAAAACGCAAACCAATAAATTTAAGCTCAAACGCCACCTCACCGTTACAGACATTTTCCAGCGCCTTCTCCGCCTTCTTTAACTCATCGGCGGTAAGCTTGTATTCTGCGCCGTCAAAAGGAAGGTTCTGAAGATGCACTATCGGGATATAATACTGGCTCGGGTCGATCTTGTGGTAAACGGCGCCTTCGGGCAATACCGATTCTACCTGATCGG
>JAQTUY010000189.1 GCA_028707105.1 Candidatus Omnitrophota bacterium
CCACGGTGAACATCATGGCGATATCGCGCGCCCTGGATAATGAATTGACCGAATGCCTGCAGCAGCTGGAGGAGGAAAGTAAAGCGAAGGTGGTGTATCTTGTGGATAGCTTCGGCACTCTTTATCAGGAAACAACGGAGTTCCTTGTTAAAAAAGCGAAGCAGACACTTAAGACCAAAGAAGTGGGGATGCACGCGCATAATAATCAGCAGCTTGCCTTCGGCAATACTATCGAAGCGATAATCCATAATGCCAATTATGTCGATGGGACAGTGTACGGATTAGGCCGGGCAGCCGGGAATTGCCCCCTTGAACTTATCCTGGGATTCTTAAAAAATCCGAAGTTCGATATACGCCCTGTGCTTGATCTTATCTCCCAGGAATTTATCCCGTTGCGCGAGAAGATCGAATGGGGATATATCATTCCCTACGCTATCACCGGTATCCTGGATGAGCATCCCCGCGCGGCAATGGCTCTGCGTAACAGCGATAAGAAGGAAAATTACCGGGAATTTTACGAAAGCTTAGTCGAGGAAGTGGAGGAATAATTTGGAGAGCGCGAAGTTTAAGGCATTGCCGATACTGGGGATCCTGCGCGGGATAGACGCTGAGGTGCTCGAGCCCTTGTTGTCGGCCATCGAGGCATCGGGGTTAAAGACGATAGAGATAACCATGAATACCCGGGGCGCCCCGGGGCTTATCCGTAAGGCTGTGGAATTAGCGGGCGAACGCCTAACTATAGGGGCGGGGACAGTCCTGGATATGGAGAGCTTAAATTCCGCGCTTGATGCCGGAGCGTCATTTATCGTGATGCCGGTATTGGTAAAGGATGTCATGGCTTATTGCGTTAAAAACGGGATCCCCGCGTTTCCCGGGGCGTTGACCCCGCAGGAAATATACGCTGCCTGGCGCGCGGGCGCCGCGATGGTCAAGGTCTTTCCTTCGAATTTCTTCGGCCCGGAATATTTTAAAGAGATCAAAGGCCCTTTTAATGACATCGAGCTTCTGGCTTGCGGAGGAGTGACTCCGGAGAATATGAAGTCATACTTTGCAAACGGCGCCTCCGCGGTCAGTTTCGGCGCCGGCGTGTTCAAAAAAGAGTGGCTTGCTAAAAAAGATTTCCAGTCAATAGAACAGGCCATCCAAAAATATGTCCGGGAGTTCCCGGCAAAGTAGGCGAGAGGGCAAAAGTATGACCTTTGTTGGCCGCGTTATGGCCGGCAAAGGTCATTTTATTTTGCGCTGTAGGCCTTATGCAGGAGGCTGTGGTGTAAGCTGTAGGTGAAATAGACCACTAGGCCGGCAACAAGCCAGATCACAAAGCGTATCCAGGTGATACTTGGCAGCGCCGTCATAAGAAAAACGCAGGAAGCTACTCCCAGGAGGGGGAAGAGTGGGCTTAAGGGTACTTTGAAGGTGCGGTGCCGGTGCGGTTCTTTGATCCGAAGGATGATCACGCCGAAACAGACCAGGACGAAGGCGAAGAGAGTCCCGATATTGGTCAGGTCCACCATTTCATCTATATTGGTGAAGGCGGCGATCGAGGCGATGACTACGCCTACTACGATAGTGGTTATGTGCGGGGTCTTGAATTTTTCGTGGACTTTGGAAAATACCGACGGAAGAAGTCCGTCGCGGGCCATGGAAAAGAATATCCTGGATTGTCCCATCTGCAGGACTAAAAGGACGGCGATATGGGCTACTATAGAGCCGAAAGCCACGATCACGGCGGCCCAGGGCAGGTTTATGTGCTGCATCGCCAGCGTTAAGGGTTCGGCTTTTTCCAGGGCAAGAGAGGTTTTTAACAGGGAGAAAGGGACTATCCCGGTGAAGATCGCCGCTACCAGCATGTAAATGATGGTGCAGATGATAAGGGAACCGATTATACCGATAGGCATATCCCTTTTGGGATTACGCGTCTCTTCCGCGACCGTCGAAACGCAGTCAAACCCGATATAGGCAAAGAAGGCGATGGCAGCACCCGCCTTAATTCCGGCAAATCCGTTAGGCGCGAAAGGCACCCAGTTCTGGGGCTTGACAAAAAAAGAACCTATCGCTATAAAGAAACCCAGCACCAGGAGTTTTATTGTGACCATGGCTATGTTGAAGCGCGAGCTTGTCTTGATACCGCGTACAAGGATTATAGTCAGGAGAAGCACGATACAGCAAGCCGGCAGATTACAGATAAGGGGGATCCCCAGGATATGCGGCGCGCCGGTCACAGCTTCGTAGCCTTTCTGCAGGGCGGGCTGGACCTGTTCTAAGGGGATGCCGCTATTAAGCAAGGCGGTGGTTTCTCTAAATCCGTGTAGCGCCGAACGGTAATCAATGGTAGACCAGGACGGCAGGGTCAAGCCGAATCCGCGCAATAACGCCGTAAAATAACCCGACCAGCTTATAGCCACCGCGATGCTTCCCACGCAATACTCCAGCATCAGGTCCCATCCGATGATCCAGGCGATCAACTCTCCGAAAGAAGCGTAAGAATACGTATAAGCGCTGCCGGAGATAGGGACAAGAGAGGCGAATTCCGCGTAACAGAGCGCGGCAAAACAGCAGGCTATCGCGGTAATACCGAAGGAAAGTATCAGGGCGGGGCCCGCTCCGGGGCGCAGGGCATCGCCGGCTGCCGCGGTCCCGACTGTGGCGAATATCCCGGCGCCGATGATAACGCCGATCCCGAATAATATAAGCTCGAAAGGCCCGAGGACTTTTT
>JAQTUY010000190.1 GCA_028707105.1 Candidatus Omnitrophota bacterium
TTTGGATCTAAGGGTTTCGTTTTCGGCTCATCCACCCACGATAATAATATGCTTCCGGCTATGGCCGGATTTTTGGATTTTTTCAAAGGGCTCAAGCCTAAAAACAGGATAGGGGCAGCTTTTGGCTCCCATGGCTGGTCGGGCGGGGCGGTTAAAGATATCGAGGAGATATTCAAGGGCGCGGGCGTAGAATTGGCCTTGCCCGGTATATCCGTCCAGTACGTTCCCGATAAAAATGAGGCAAAACAGTGTTATGAATTCGGGCAAGAGTTCGCGGCAAAGATAAACGAAAAGAAATAAACATCCTATTGATAAGGAGGAAAAATATGGATAAATACAAATGCACCGTGTGCGGGTATATTTATGACCCCGCGGCCGGGGATGAGAGCCAGGGGATAGCCCCGGGAACGTCTTTCGCTAACCTGCCCGATTCCTGGGTCTGCCCGGTCTGCGGCGTGGGCAAAGATATGTTCGAGAAGGTTTAACTAAAAAAATGTATGATCTGATCATTATCGGCGCCGGACCGGCGGGCATCACCGCCGGAGTTTACGCGGCGCGTAAAAAGGTCGATTTTATGGTCCTGACCGGGGATATCGGCGGCCAGGCTGCTTTAAGCGGCGACGTCGAGAATTACACCGGCTATCAATTCGTGACCGGCCCGGAACTGGCCGCGAAGTTCGAAGAACATATGCGCAAGTTTGATTTTGTGCTGAAAGAGAACGAGACGGCCACGCGGATCGTTCAAACGGACGGCAGCGCTTTCACGGTAAAAACCGATAAGGGCGCGTATGAGACAAGGACTATTATCATCGCTTCCGGGAAAAAATCGCGGGCGCTTAACGTCTCCGGAGAGGCGGAGTTTAAGAATAAGGGCGTCAGTTACTGCGCCACCTGCGACGGCCCGATATTTACGGGCAAGGATGTAGCGGTCATCGGCGGGGGGAACTCCGCCTTGGACGCGGCAACGCAGTTGATGAAGATAGCCCGGAGCGTTTATGTCGTGAATAACGCTCCGCAAATAACCGGCGATGAGGTAATGCGCGATAAGCTTATTGACGGCAAAAATGTGACCATCCTGAATAACGCCTCCGTCGTATCTATTATAGGGGATAAATTTGTCTCCGGAATACGGATAAGGCAGGGAGAAAAGGAAGAAACTTTGCCGGTCCAGGGGGTGTTTGTGGAGATTGGCCTTATTCCGAACACGGAATTCGCTCAAGGCATAGAGAGGAACGCCTCGGGTGAGATCAAGGTGAACAGTAGTAATGAAACCAATATCCCCGGGATCTTTGCCGCCGGAGATGCCACGGATGTGCCTGAGAAACAGATCATCGTCGCCGCGGGCGAAGGCGCGAAGGCGGCCCTGACTGCCTGCCGGTATTTGGCCCGGCATAAGTTTTCATGAATATTCCGTAAAAAGTCCTTAAGATAATCCGGCTTGAAATTTAAGTTACCCGCTGTATAATATTGATACAATATAAATACAAGGAGGAATGATAAATGGTGAATAGGCCCGTAGTCGTAATATTTTTATTTTTAGGATTAGTCGGAGCCGGATGTCAGAGCAATGAGACCAGGGTCGGCGAGGGCGCGGTCATCGGAGGCCTGCTTGGGGCAACAGCCGGAGGGGTTATCGGACACCAGAGCCATCACGGCGGAGAAGGAGCGGCGATCGGCGCGGCCGCGGGGATATTGGGCGGAGCTTTAGTCGGCAGCCAGATAAATAAGAACAAGCAGGGCACCCAGGCGGGAGGAAGCGCAACGGCTCCTAATCCCAACCAGATGAGTATTCAGCAGATAGTGGACCTGTCCAAGCAGGGGGTAAATGAAGCGGTGATCATCGATAAGATACACCTGACCAATTCTAAATTCACTCTTGGCGCCGCTGACGTGGATTCTTTAAAACAGCAGGGCGTAAGCCAGGCTGTAATTGAGGCTATGCAGGGATTGAGATAACAGCTGATTTTAAAAACCCCGCGGCCCATTTACAAGGGCGCGGGGTTTTTTATCGCGCTACAAAAGGTTCCCGGGCATAAGCAAGAGCCTTTATAAGGCTCTTGCTATTTTTTCCGGCCGGTATATAATAGTAAATCACGCGCGGGTGGTGGAATGGCAGACACGTAAGCATGAGGGGCTTATGCCGTAAGGTGTGGGGGTTCAACTCCCCCCCCGCGCATAAAATTAAAGCTCTCACCTAAAAAGTGAGAGCTTTTTATTTTGTGCCCGGGTAGGGAGCTATTTGGCCTTCTTCGGCCAACGTATAGATGCCAGGATCGAGGCGGCCAGGATGAAGGCGATGACTCCCAGCGAAACGCCGATAGGTATCTTATAGATATCAGCCAGCAACATCTTCACGCCCACAAAGATAAGGATCATCGAAAGGCCGTAATGCAGGTAATGGAAGAGTTCCATGACCCCGGCTATGGCAAAGTAGAGGGCGCGCAGCCCCAGGATAGCGAAGACGTTTGAGGTATAAACGATGAAGGGCTTCTGGGTGATCGCCAGTATGGCGGGAATGGAGTCAACGGCAAAGATGATATCGCTGGTTTCGACTATCAGCAGGACCACAAATAACGGAGTGGCCAGCCAGCGCCCGGCGTCCTTAATGAAGAACTTCCCCCCCGTGTAGTCCTTTGCCACGGGCATTATCTTTCCGAAGAGATAAATGACCGGGCTTTTTTCCGGATGGATCTCTTTGTCTTTTTCCAGGGCCAG
>JAQTUY010000047.1 GCA_028707105.1 Candidatus Omnitrophota bacterium
AAGAATGGATTACCTTTGGTTCGTTCTATTAGTTCCTGAGCTAAAGGCAAGACCGCCTCTTCCTTCTCCATAATGATCTGGGAGATCATCATGGAGGTCTCAGTTAAAGAGAAGAATTTTACCGGAAGCTCGGAAAGAGGAGTTTGCTGTTCTTTGAGTTTCTTGATAAGTAGAGCGAGCGAATGAGTTTCAGGTACTTCGGTATCACGATAACTGACAATAAGCAAGGTTGAAGTATTGTATAGTTTCTCAGCCAGGCGCTTAAGAATTTCCAGTGAACCGTCATCTGCCCACTGGAGATCATCCAGGAACATAAGCAGCGGCGAGTCAAGGCTTGAGAGTGAAGTTAAAAAGTTGGTAACAGTAATAAGGAAGCGGATCTTCTCTTTTTCAGGCTCTAACTCTATAAGCTTAGGCGGGGTGCCGATGAGGTCGGTTAAAGAGGGTGAGATTTTAGCCACCTCTCCTCCCAGTTCACCGAGGGTATCTTTGATGCGTTTGATGTGGACTTCTTGTTCTTTTTGTGAGAGGCGTTTGATTTTTTCGATGTAGGCATCAATAGCTTCAGCGAATACTTTGTAAGGAGTCCTGAATTCATACTGGTAGCATTTGCCGCCGCAGAAGAGGCCGGAGAGTGAGTGGATGGAACCGCGGAGTTCATCTACCAGTCTTGACTTACCAATACCCGGCTCACCAAAAACAAAAACAAGTGAACCCTGGCCTTGTTTGGTTTTGTTCAAAAGTTCGTTTAGTTGATCCAGTTCATTATCTCTACCGATAAGTTTGGTTGAAAAGGATATCTGAGCCAACCTATCTGAACGGGCTATTTCGAAATCGATTAAGGCCTTGCCTTCTTTTCTCTGTTTCTGGTATTCTCTTAAATCTACGATCAGTCCTTTAAGACCTTGGTATCTTTCAGTAGGTTCCTTGGCAATAAGACGCAGGATAATATTATCTAAGACTGGGGGTATCTGGTTGTTGAGCTTAGAGGGCGGCGCAGGTTTGATAGCAATATGCTGATGTATAAGGCCCGAGATATCTTCGGCAATATACGGCAGCCTGCCGGTGAGGAGTTGATAGAAAAGTATGCCAAGAGAATAAATATCCGACCTTGCGTCTATGGGTTTTCTTAAGATGCCGCTTGATTCGGGAGACAGATATCCAAAGGTTGAGATAATATCTTCTTTTTCGGTGATCTTGCTTATATCCTTAAGAATGGAAAAGCCGAAATTGAAGAGTTTGGCGCTTCGAGGCTCACTTGAGTTGATCAGGATATTAGCCGGTTGAATAGCCTGGTGAAGGAGATTCTGTTCATGGGCTATGGATAAAGCTGATGAGACCTGAAGGATCAAGTCTACTGCCTTGTCTATATCCAAGGGCTGATTTAGGTTCTGGGGCGCTTTTAGATAACCTGAGAGCGGTTGGGCATCAAAGTGTTCATAGACTAAACAGGTTTGATTATCGGATTCGGATACTGAAAGGACTTTAAGCAGGTTTGGATGGTTAAGCTTAGATACTTGTTCAGCAGACCTCTTAAAACGGAGAAGCACTTCTAGCGGCCTGGAGAGGGATTTTTCAGATAAGAGGCTGACGAGAACGGGTTTGTTATCGTGGAGGTCCTGGGCTTTATAAAGTACGCCCAGATAATCAGATACGAGCTCTTCGCTTAGCTTATAGCGATTGGCTATGGTTTGGCCCGGCATAAGCTATATTATAAACAAAATATCAGGATAGTCACTATTTTATTCTATTGTGCTCGGCGGCTTGCATACCGGGCAAGGATGAAGTCCGGACGCTATGGCTTCTTTAAGAGAATAAAACTTGACTAAACTCCTGGGTTTTATTTTCACTACCAGCTCGCACGACGGGTAATGATACCTTCTGGCCTTTGTGCTGCCGATAAACATAACATCTTCGCCTATGACCAACCCGCAAAACGTAAGAACAAGACAGCCCAAGAGGACACCCGCAAATAGTTTTTTCATTCTTCCTCCCTCCCCTTTATTATGCAGCGCTTTTATTATCTCATCCGCTTAATTAAAAAACAACGCTTTTTTAATCTAAGGCAAGGAATTCCCGGCGGACTTTTTGATAGTCAGGCGTGTCGATCTTCTGATAAATCTCAAGGGATCTGCGGAAATACTCCCTGGATCGCGCAAGCTTATCTGTTTCTTTATACAAAATAGCGAGGTCATAATAAACCCCCGCCAGGATCAGGTCATTATTTATTTCTTCGCAAAGATCAATCGCCTGCTGAAAATAGCTCTCGGCTTCAGCAAACTTCTTCATTTCAAGGTATAATTCACCCAGCATCTGATAATCAGAACTCAAACCAAAACGGCTGCCCAGCTTCTTATCCAGTTCAAGGCCCTGCTTATATAACTCCAGCGCTTTATTATAATTCTTTTCATAGAGAGCGATCTCGCCCATATCAAAATAGTAATCATCCAGCTCGGGAACGGCGCCTAAGCTATCGAAGATAACCTTACTTTTATTGAAGAAATCTTTAGCAGCAGGATAATCGCCTTTTTGGGTGTAGAGATACCCTATACTGAAATAATCGCAGGCCAGATTAAAACGATGCTCAGGATCGCGCTTGCGGCTCTGGTTTATTTCGCAGCTTTTCGTCAATAGTGAAAACGCTTCCTCGTATTTCTCTTTATCGGTATACCAGACAGAGAGCCTTTCCAGCGCGTCCGCTTCATTTAAATAATCCTTTTCCCTGCGGCTTAAAATAAGGGCCTTATCGTAAAACCCCTTCGCCTTGGGATATTCGCCCCACATATGATAGACCCAGGCGATCTTGACGTACGCCGACGCCAAGCTTCGCGTATCGCCGGTTTTCTCGCTCCTGCTGGCATAATCCATGTAGGAGCGTAACGCTGAAGCGTAATCACCCAGGCGAAAATAAATATCTCCCAGCATTTTATAGGCCGGAAGAAAAGAAGAATCCTTTTTAATGATGCTGTTCGATAAGTTAAGAGCCTCCTGATTGCCGCCTTTTAAAAAGTACTGTCCGGCGCGGGAAAACATAAAATAGCTTCCGGGCACCAAAGAAGGCAGCGATCTGCCCCAAAAAATCGCCGCGGTTAACAACATCGCGGATAAAACCGGAATTAGTATTCGTTTTTTCATAAGACGCCCAGCCAGGCCATGAGAAGGCGCGGATGCTGCCGCGCGCTTAAAAAGAGAGAATCCGGGATCGCCGTAAAAAACGTAATTTGCCCAGGCTACATTGGATAAACCATATTTTTTGATCAAGCTCAAACGCGCAAGCCTGAGAGCCTCGCCCAATGAATTCCCGGATAATATACATTTATAGAAATGCTCCGCGGCCGAGAATCCCGGATCATCCTCCAGTTCCCATAATGCGCCGATGTAATGACGTACCCCGGCAAAAAGGAAAGCCTGCGCCAGGCCGTAAACGCTCCGTCCGCTGCGAAAATCGATCAACGCCGATGAAGCTGACTGACAGGCATTGGCAAAAACAACTGCCGGAAGAGGCAGCGCCTCCCCCATCACCGCAAATTCCTTCGTGCTTAGGATCCCATCCTCCAGGACCCAGCCGCTTGACACGGGATCATATTCATCAAAACGGCAATGCCCGGCATAATGCACGATATCATAATCGCGCAGGTTCTTCTTGATATAGATCTTATCGATATTCCGGGCCTTAAAATCCACGCTGATGGCATCCGCTCTTTTACTCAAATAATTTTTTATGGATAGGCCCTCTTCATAAGCTGATTTCAGGTCCGCGGTAGGATTACTAAGCACCAGCATCTTTAAGGGGTTGGCAACAGCGCGGTAACGCGGCTGTATATCGGAATTGCCGGTTGAGATCAAGCGCCCAAGGTTAAATTTAAGGCAGAGGAATTCATTCCCATCATAAAGTAACTCCCAGGGTATATGCACGAGTTTCTCGTCAAAAGACAGGATCAAATTTGTAAAGGCGGACTCGGATAATTTATTTTTTACGGAGCGGGTAAGAAGATAATCGTAAAGGAGCTGGCCGGATTTCTTAAGTTCAAGGATGGAACTCTCCTCTAGCGGCCTGCCGCCTTCCGCCTTGTTTAGTACCGCGTTAATATTATCGACCAGACGGCGGATCTCCCCGAAGGATACAGTAAGCTCGCTGTAATTCTTGACCGGCGCGCTGTGCTCTTCACGCGGAAAAATACCCATCCTCAGGATATTATTGTGAACAGAAATCTCCATGATCAAGGCTGCGTCTTTTCCCATGCCAGCCTACCTGATCTCTAATTTAATCATCCCTATCCTGTTATCGCGGCGCGATATCCCCAGCGCGTATAAGCCGTAAGACAAGCCGTCGAATACCGCCGTTCCGGATTTTGCCAAATAAGATTCCAGTTCTTTGTTATCCTTAAACAGAGCAACCCTTAGGTCCGTTATCGGCCGTAGAGAAACCTTATCCGAAAGGATAACGGCTATTTTAATGCGGTTTTTATTCTTTCTGTCGATGCTCAAGGAGATCTTGATCCCTTCGAACTCCCTGACCAGGGATATCTCTTCTTTAAATTCCCTGATGCCGCGCCCGCGCAAAACCGGAACAGGCGTAATATCGCCGGCACGGATGACGTTCCCGGTCGTTCTTAATAACTCCATGAAACTCTCTTTAAGACGCAAGGCAACGTCAAAAATCAGCCTTTCTCCGGCCAAGGCTTTAGCTTTTGTAATAAGGCGCGCCGGCACAACCTGCTCCTGAAGCCTGTCTGCCCGGCAATACAAAGCCGTAATTTCAGCGCAGCGGCGGCATAATGCGATGTGCGCCTCAACCCTTTTGGAATGCCGTTCATCCATATCATCCTGCAAAAATAAGGCCAATTCTTCCTCATCCAGGCACTTACCTAAAGTCAAAGCCTGTTTCTCCAGGAATCTACGATAAATATTTTTTACCAGATCCTCTATTCGCATATCTTCTCCTGCCCACGAGGGCGCACCGACGCAACACCTCATAAGCGTCGGGTGCCTACTACAATAGACGTAATAAACCTAATAATCTAACATGAATTTTTTACGGCGAAAACAATTCTTCAGCTTTTCCAGAATGCGGCTTTTACGCATATCCAAACTTCCCCGCGAAGCCTTAAAAAGCTTTGCCAACTCTCCCATATCCAAACCCTGGTAAATATGCATCTGGACTAAGTATTTCTCCTGAGCCGTAAGGACCTTTATACAATCAGCCAGCTGATCGTATTTTTCCTTGATCAGGACTGTTTCATCAAGCAAGGGCTTGTTGTCGGCAAGGATACCCTTTAAGCTTAATCCTTCCTGCGCAAGATCTTCATCCAGCGAAAGCGGGATCTTGTTATTCTTCCGCAGGTAATCCAGGGTGAAATTAATGGTAATGACCCTTAAGTAGCTGGGAAACGAACAGTTATTCCTGGCTTGGTAATTACGCAGTTTCTTAAAATTATTCTCGCATAAAGAAAGGAACAAGCCCTGATAAATATCGGCGGTACTTTCAACACCAGGCTCGCGGCCCTTAACACGCAGGATCGCGTAGATATAATTGTAAATAAGGCGGGAGTATTCATCTACGAACTCATCCCAGGCTTGTTTATCCTTGATAACGCACCTTTTAATAAGCCGCAGCTCATCCATGGTAAGAAAAAGGGCACCTCCCCTCTTTTGAAGGAAAGGTGCCCGTGGCTAGACTAAAAACTAAAAAGAACCTATTTCTTGGTTCTTATCTTCTCAATTGTGTCGGCAACAAACTTCCCGGCTATATCCCTGCAACCCAGGCCGAAAGCCAATGCTATGGCCAGGCCAAATGAAGCCAGGATGATATTCACGGCTAAGCCGATAACGCTCTTGCCGATATTAAGCTGCTCCAGAGCCATAGCGATAACGAATATTATCACTACCGCCTCTACCAGCTTGCCAAGGAACTTCGACTGCCCGATACCCGCGTTAGTTGACGCGGTCTGGACGATCGAAGCTAAGAATGACGCCACAAACATACCCAATATCAGGATGAAGATGGATATTATGATGTTGGGGATATAAAGGACTATGCGGTTAAGCAGGTCCGCGGCAACGGTAAGCCCTACGGCGTTAATAGCTACGACAAAGGTTATCAATATCAATAACCAGTAGCAGATTATACCGATAAGCTCGGAAAGGGTATATTTTATGCCCCCTTTTGTCAGGAACTCACCCACCTTGATGCGATCCGCTAATTCATCAAGCTTCAAGAGCTTCAAGACGCGGATGATGATGTTCTTGAGCGAACTTGAAATGATCCACCCAACCAGGAGTATCAGCACAACCAATACGAGACTGCTGACAAAATTCCCGATCTGAGCTAACATCGTGCGAACTGGCTCCAACAGTATTGACGACCAATTCATAACCCACCTCCTTGTGGCTTCTGCTGCCGGGGCTGTGACATAATAATACTACACCCCTTTAAGCAGCGCTTTCGTATTATTATAAGGGAATAATCACTCCCGTCAAGAAAAATTAATGGGCAAAAGGCCGTCTGCGAATTAATCTTTAATTAAAGGCCGACGGTCATGCCGTCATAAGCCGCAACCACCTCTACTCCAGAGTGTTGCGATAACAATTCCGCCTGGATATGCGGCTTTGCCTGCAGCATCCTCATTCCGAAATGAGTAAGTATAGCCTTACGCGGACGGACCTGAGTAATTATCCTCTCCGCGTCGGCAAGGCAAAGATGGTCTATGCCCGGATGCGGCTCGTTAAATACCACGCTTATTATCAGGATATCGGTCTTATAAAATTCTTCTAACTCCGGAAAATAACGGGTATCGCTTAACAGGCCTATGCTTGTGCCGTTAATATCAAACTTCATGCCGTAAGTCTCAACAGGATGAATATGTTTCATGGAGGATTGAAAAACAAGATCCCCGAGCCGGTATTCTGTTTTTTCCTTCAAGAGCACGATCTGCTCAGGGAACGTCCTTAAATATTGCAGAATGACCGGGCCTTCCTCAAGAGCGTCCTGCGGCGTAAAAACTATCCCCCGCTTCTTAAACCCGCCTTCGGCCATCGCCTCGATCATTACGTTTATGTCTCCGGAATGGTCTAAATGCTTATGGGTGAGGATTATCGCGTCTAACTTTGTGGGATCAAGTTTCGGCCTGCTGGAGGAACAACGCACTATGCTCCCCGGTCCGGGGTCGACAATAATATTCTTTCCTGATGCGCTTATCCACAGTCCGCCGGAGGCGCGCAGCTGGTTGATCATGACAAAACGGGCGCCGGCAGTGCCTAAAAACTTTATATACTCCTCGGATCTCTTTTTTCTGACAGGCATAATTTAAAGCCAGAGTTTTTTCAGCTCTTCGTTTATCCTGGCGACTTGCGAAGAGGACAACTCTGCCTTAAGACGGCCTTTTATAAATTTTACCTTGGGCTGGCCCTTCTCCAGGAACTCTGCCACCGGCATGGAACGCGCTCCGGAAGCCTTAATAGAAAACTGGATATCCCTGTCATCAGACACCACCACGGCCTGTTTAGGATTAGGCAGGTTCTCAACCATCCTCTTTATCCGCTCGTCCGCAGATTCATCCTGGCTGAATATCACCGCAACCGGGCCCTGATCATGCAAATAGGATATCCCCGCCCTGCCATCGAAGACAACGGTGACTTTATTATTGCTGCTTCCGCAGGGCTTATTTTCATTAATAAAATTCACAAGCTGCACACGAACATCTTTCAAACCGCCGCCGAATAAATGTTCAGCCTGCCTGACGATATTGTAACCGTCGAGAATGTAGTGTAAAGACATATAAAATCCCGCCCATCACGCTTATGACCAGAATATAAAAAAATCCCAGCAGCGATATAGCAAAAGATACGTGGTTATCGATACCTACCTTGGCAAAGAAAAATATAGTCGATGCATCCCGCAGCCCCAGCCCTCCGATGGAAACAGGAAGCATCGTAATAGCCGCGATGACGGGGATAAGGATGAAAAAATAGATGATATTAGTTTTTAACCCCAGCGACAGGGCGATGACATAAAACGCGAGCGGCGCGGAGGCTTGTATCACCATTGAAAGTAAAAAATTCTTAACCAACAGCTTCTTGCGGTTCCGGAAAAGGTATATCTCTTGATGCAAGCGCTGCA
Source organism: Candidatus Omnitrophota bacterium (assembly GCA_028707105.1). The sequence continues at coordinate 8,120 of JAQTUY010000047.1, forward strand.
GCGCGCCGGCGATCCTTCCGCCCTTCTTATTAAGAAACTTGCTCACCTTTTCAAATATGAAATTATTAAACAAAGTCAAAAACGCGCAGACCAGGACAAAGGTCACAAGCCCCACTACAAGAAGCACGATCGGATCGTTTATCAGATGATAGCCCAATAGGACCGCGGTAACGCTGATGATGACCATGGCGGCATAACCGCTTAACCTGTCCAAGAGCATCGAGGCTACGATCTCCTTGGGCTTTTTCGTATGCATCGCCAGATCAATGCCTTTTACCACATCCCCGCCTATGGTCGAAGGTAAAAAGAGGTTAAAAAAAGGCCCGCCGCTAAAAGAGATCAGCACCCTTTTAAAAGGCAGGCGCACGCCTGCTCCATCCAGGTACATTTTCCAGCGATAAACACCGAGCAGATAAGATAACGCGTTGATCAGGAACCCCAAAAACAAAAGCGCCCAGTCGGCCCCTTTGATAATATCCCATATCGACTTGCTATCGACCTGCCTGAATAAAAAATAAAGCAAAAGGGCGCTTATGCTGATCCTGGCCAGTATGGAAAGTATCTTTTTAAGGATGTCTAAGTTTTTATTGAGCATTATCCAGGTAGGTTTGAGCGCTGTAAGAAGCATTCGCCCCGTCAGAACAGGCAGTCACTACCTGCCGAAAAGCCTTCTGACAGCAGTCTCCGCAGGCAAATACGCCTTCGCGCGAGGCGCGCATATTCTGATCGGCTATTATAAACCCATCCTTATCCATCTCGACAAACGCTTTTAAAAATCCGGTGTTGGGAATGATACCCACAAACATAAAAACCCCGCTGACCGGCAGTTCTTTTACCGCGCCGGCCTTCAGGTCTTTGATCAAAAGCCCCTCCACTTTATCTTTACCGGTTATTTCTTCGACCACGCTGCTTAAAATAAAATTTATCTTAGGATTGTCACGCGCCTTATCCACCAGGATAGCTGAAGCCCTTAGCGCGTCACGACGGTGGATAAGATGCACTCTGGAGGCGTAGCGCGTCAAAAATAACGCTTCTTCAAGCGCCCTGTCCCCGCCGCCTACCACGGCGATCTCCTTTTCCCTGAACAAAGGGCCGTCGCAGGTGCCGCAATAGGATACTCCATGCCCGATACATTTATCTTCTCCCTTGACGCCCAGACGCTTCGGCTGCGCTCCGACAGCCAGGATAATGGCGCGCGTTTCATAAGTATTCTCGGTAGTCTTAAGCCTATAACTGGCTGCCTGCGAACCTTGCGCCTTGCCCTGGGCTAATTCCAGGACTTCTTCCAGCCTGATCTCGACACCTGCCTCTTCCACCTGCTGTTTCATCTTATCCATCAGGTCAAATGTACCTGTACTACCGGGAAAACCGGGATAATTTTCTATATCCGACGATAAAACGATCTGTCCTCCGACAGCCATTTTTTCCAGTATTAATGACTTTAAACGGTACCTGCCGGAGTAGAGCCCGGCAGTCAGTCCGGCTGGACCGGCGCCGATTATGATCACATCATACATAGAATTCTACCTCTCTCTTAAAGAAAGAAAGCTGCCCTAAAGCAGCTTTATCGGGAATATCCTGCTACGGCAGGAATACCATTTACGAGATCTCTAGCGGGATTTTGGCCGGTTATTGACATCAACATGGATTATCTTAGGCTTTATGGAAGCGGCCTTTCTATCCTCTATCGTCGCGTAGGAAACGATAATGATCTCGTCGCCTACCGCTCCGGAACGCGCCGCCGGCCCGTTAAGACAAACCCGGCCTGAATTCTTCTTACCCCTGATCGCGTAAGTCTCAATCCGGGAACCGTTATTAAGGTTCAAAACTTCTACCTTCTCCCACTCCAGGATATCGGCCTTACGCAATAAGACTTCATCGACAGTAATACTACCCGCATAATGAAGGTTAGCTTCGGTAATATGCGCCTTATGTATCTTAGATTTTAATATTGTCCTAAACATACAAATAATCCTCCTTGAATTAACTTCTTAACATAATATCACCGAGTAGGCGCTTTGAAAAGAATTATTATAACGTTTCACCCACAGTCCGAGTCTCCAGCACCACCAGGGTAATATCATCATACTGGGGATGGGCGCCGATGAAGGCGTATACGTCTTCCTTGATGGCCGACATCAGGTCCGCGGACCCCTGACGGCTGTGTTTTAAGAAGGACTCCTGCAGCCTCTCCAGCCCGAACCTGTCCCCGGACTGGTTCTCGGCTTCGGTGACCCCGTCGGTATAAAGGAGGATCTTATCCCCCAGCGCAAGCTCGATCTGCT
>JAQTUY010000191.1 GCA_028707105.1 Candidatus Omnitrophota bacterium
GGTTAATAAAGATCAACAAGGCCTTTGTGAACAACCTGGTAAAAATAGTCCAGGAGCTCTCCATAGCCAAACAGGAAGTCAAACGCATAGCCTCGGAAAGGGGAGAATTATATGACCGGCTTTCCGAGACGCAAATGCGCATCCAGAACGTGGACGAAGAGAAGAGGCGCCTGGAAAAACTTATAACCGAAAATGAAGTGCGCGTCAAGGCGGTTGAAGAACGCAAGATCCAGGCTAAACTAAAAGAGATCAATATGATCGTCGGCAAGCTCCAGATGGAAAAGACCTCCCTGCAGGATAAGATAACCACACTGCAAGAGAAAGAGGGGGCCATAACCGAAGACCTGTTGATGCTAACCAAGAAAAAAGCGACCCTGGAAAAGCTCAACCTTGATAATATGTACGAGTGGCTCAAGATCCACCAGAATCCCCGCACCGGGCTCATCTTGAGCTTTGAAGGCGACAATGATATCGCCAACTGGGCTTTTACTTACGACCAGGCCCTGGTCATCTGCGCCTATGCCAGATTTTCAGACTTTGAGCGCGCCAGAAAAATATTGGATTTCTTTAATAACAAGGCTAAAAAAGTAAACGGCGGTTTCTTGAACGCCTATTACGTAACCGACCTTGAGCCGGCGGAGTATACTGTTCACTGCGGGCCGAATATATGGCTGGGTATCGCCATCGCCCAATATACCAGGCTTTCGGGAGACAATCATTATTTACCCCTGGCAAAGCAAATAGCCAACTGGGTAATGAACATACAAAACCAGGACAAAGATGGAGGAATCCGCGGCGGGCCGGGGATAAGCTGGTATGCCACCGAACACAACCTGGATGCCTACGCGTTCTTTAATATGTTAAATCAGCTTACCGGCGAGCCGGAATACGCCATCGCGCGCGACAAGGCCCTGAACTGGCTGGTAATACATACCTATGACCGCCCGGATATCCCGGTAAAACGCGGCAAGGGAGACGCTACCATAGCCACAGATACCTACGCCTGGTCTATCGCCGGGATCGGCCCGGAAAAACTGGAAGAGCTGGGAATGCATCCGGATAAGATCATGGAATTTGCCGAGCAAACCTGTATGGTCAACGTCTCGTACGGCCGGCCGGAAGGGGAATCGGTAAAGGTAAAAGGATTTGATTTTGCCTGTTCCCGTAATTTAGCCCGGGGAGGGATAGTATCCTGCGAATGGACAGCGCAAATGATACTAAGCTTCAAATTAATGTCAAAGTATTACTCGCGCAAGGGTATAAGCAGTAAAGCGAAAGTTTACGAATTAAAAGCCGACGAGTATATGTCCCAAATGGCCAAAATGATCATTTCCAGCCCTTCGCCTTCAGGCCAGGGACAGGGCTGCCTCCCTTATGCGACGCAGGACCTGGCGGATACCGGCCACGGCTGGAATACGCCCAAAGGCACTAATACCGGCTCAGTCTCGGCCACCGCCTATACTCTTTTTGCTTATTACGGCTTTAACCCCCTTGAGCTGGAACAATGAAGCCATGGTAAGACCAGAACGCCTGATCAAATTAACCCGGAAGCTGATCAAGATAAACTCGGAGAACCCGCCCGGCAACGAACGCGAAATAGCCGTATTTGTCCGGGACCATTTACGCCGCCTTGGCGTTGCCGTTAAAACATACGAATTCAAAGAAAGCCGCACCAATGTCATCGGCTTGATCAAAGGCGTAAAGGCGAAAAAAGAGCTGCTGATCAGTCCGCATTTAGATACTGTTCCGGCGGGAAAAAACTGGCATCTGGCGCCTTTCTCGGGAACTATCAAGAATGGGCGCATCTACGGCCGGGGCGCAAGCGACTGCAAGGGGAACCTGGCGGCAAGCCTTGAATGCATAAACAGCATTATTGAAGATAAGGTACGGCTTGATTACAACCTGGTCTTTGCCGCGACGGCTGATGAAGAATGCGGATCCGGACTGGGCTTGATCCCGCTCCTTGATAAAAATATCTTAAAACCCGATTACAGCCTTATCCTGGACGCCGACGAAATGGATATCATAGTCGCCCAGAAAGGGCTGATCCATATGAAAGTCCTGATCCAGGGCAAGAAAGCGCACGGCGCTTATCCCTGGAGAGGGGAAAATGCCATTGACCTGGCCCTGAAAGCCATCGGGGAAATAAAAAAGGAAAAGGGCAGGTACACGGCGCATGAATTTTTACGCCCGCCGACCATCAACGTCGGGACTATCCATGGGGGAGACAAAGTAAACATGGTGGCGGACTGGTGCGAATTCGAACTGGATATAAGGTTCCTCCCGGGAACGCGCGCGCGGCAGGTCCTGGCAGGAGTGAAAAAAAATATCAGGAGATGCGCCCGCAAATTCAAGATAGAGGTCCAGGACATACAAAAACCCTGCGAGATAGACAAAAAACATGTCCTGGTAGACCGCCTCTCCGGGGCGATCAGGTCCTGCGGCATGCGTCCCCGGATAAAAGGGAGCGAGGGAGCCACGGTTATAACCTTTTTTCAGAATAAAGGCATACCCGCTATCGCTTACGGGGTCGGTTCACGAAATACCGCTCACGCCAGCGATGAATACATTGATATCGGTAATCTTTACCTGGGGACCAGGATACTGGAAAGATTCCTGAAAACTTTTTGATTTTCGACAGTGATAAGGAGCGTCAAGATGAACAA
>JAQTUY010000192.1 GCA_028707105.1 Candidatus Omnitrophota bacterium
GCTCTTCCGATCTCCTTTGCGCCGCCTTTCTTCTTTCTCATCGTTAGGGTGGACAGAGGTAAGGTATATCTTGAGGGCTCCGTTAAACTGCTGCTTCAGGAGCTTTTCGGCTAAAAATCCCTGGCGGCTGTCAAAAGAACCGAAGCGCTGGTCGTCAAAATAATTAGGAAATCCCGACACAGATATATTCTTTATCTCATCCTGCGCCCTGGCTATATCGCCGCTCCCCAGCTTTCTGGCCGTGACTTCAAACCGGTTATCCTGGATGAGATCCGGCCCCATCGGACGGCGCATATACCCGACAAATCGCAGCGAATAATTCTCCTCCTCTAAGGACAGGCGCCGGGAAGATCTTATGGTGATGTATTGGGTGGTGAAGGCATGACGGTCTTTCCGGCCGCCATAAGAAAAATCGCGGAAAGGAACATCCAGTTTGCGGGAAAGCTCCTGCAGCAACTCGACGGTATTACGCAGCTTCTTTTGAAGGGAATAAACTCCGAACGCGCCGGCTTTAACCAGCGGTAAAGCGGCTATCTCTTCGACCCTGAAATCTTCCGGACGGACTTTTATTTTAGGGTTCACTAAAAATTAACCGCGAGCAAGCCGCGGTCTAATAGTTCTGCGCCAGGACCTCATAAAAAGACTGCGGGTGCCTACAGGCCGGGCATTCATTAGGGGCTTCGGTCCCCTCAAAAACATATCCGCAATTGATGCAGTGCCATTTTACGGGCGCCTTCTTCTTAAAAACTTCGCCTTTGACGATATTCTCTATCAGCTTCCTGTAACGCCCCTCATGGAACATCTCGACCTTGGATATCTGGTCAAATGACTTTGCCACCTCGGGAAAACCCTCATCCCTCGCGGCCGCGGCAAAATCCTTATAAAGAGATGACCATTCCAGCTTCTCTCCGGCGGCAGCCGCCTCAAGGTTAGCCCGGGTGTCTTTTATGGACCCGGCAGGATAAGCCGCCGTTATCTGGACCTCTCCCCCCTCCAGATACTTAAAGAATACCTTGGCGTGTTCTTTTTCGTTCTCGGCGGTCTCCATAAAAATATTAGCTATTTGTTCGTAGCCTTCCTTGCGCGCGGCGCTGGCGAAATAAGTATAGCGGGTCCTCGCCTGCGATTCGCCGGCAAAAGCCGCCAGCAGGTTCTGTTCCGTTTTTGTCCCTTTTATTGATTTAGCCATTTTTAGATCCTCCTTATTCCAGGTGCTGTATTATAAACGCAATACCCGCTTATATCAACATTTTTTAACTGCTTAATTTAAAAAACTTTAAGCCCTCAAACCAGGCCAGGCTGGCTATCGCGCTCAATAAAGTGATCAACAGGTCATCCGGGTGCAGGACGGAGAAATGAAAAAGCCCGCGCAGCGCGGGGACATAGATCACCAGGGCCAGCGCCCCTACTGCCCCGGATACCACATACCAAAGCGCTTTATTTTTACTTTTGATGATCCAGATCAGATTCTTAGACCAGGAAAGATTGGTCATGATCATCATGATATTGGCGAACACCAGAGTTGTAAAAGCCAGTGTGCGCGCCTGGAATTCGTCCTTCTCGATATACAGGGCAAATACATACACGGCAAATACGACCGCGAGAACGCTAACGCCCTGCAGCAGGCTAAAAATAAACGTCTTCCTGTTAAACAACGATTCGCTAAGGTCCCGGGGCGGCTTTTTCATGATATCTTTATCTTCCGGGCAGGCTTCAAACACGGTCGAACATGCCGGGTCGATGATAAGCTCAAGGAAGGCGATGTGCGCCGGCAAGAGCGGGATCGGCAGGCCGAATAAGACCGGCAAGAAAGACATCCCCGCGATCGGCACATGAATAGCAAAAATATAAGCGATCGCCTTCTTTAAATTGTCGAATATCCTCCTGCCCAGCTTCACAGCATGGACGATCGAAGAAAAATCATCATTTAGCAACACCAACTCCGAGGCTTCGCGGGCGACATCCGTGCCCCTCTCACCCATGGCAATGCCGATATTGGCGGATTTTAACGCCGGCGCATCGTTGACCCCGTCCCCGGTCATTGCCACTACCTCCCCGTTTGCCTTCAGGGCGTTAACAATAGCCAATTTTTGTTCAGGGACGACCCGCGCGAAAACATTAATAGCTCTAATATGTTCCCGCAGCTGCAAATGGTCCATTGCCTCGATCTGCGTCCCGGTTATGTAGCGGTCAGGATTTTTCAGGCCGATCTGCCTGGCAATATGCGTGGCTGTGCCGGGATAATCCCCGGTTATCATGATCACCCTTACTCCCGCCCCATGCGCTTCTTTGATAGACGTGGGGACTGTTGAACGCACCGGATCAATAAACCCAAGTAAGCCGACGAACACAAAAGTAAAATCATGCTGCCAGTCGGGAAGATCGGTTTTTTTAAAAACAGCTTTGGCCACCCCCAGGACGCGCAGCCCCCTGCCCGCCATCTCTTCTATGTTCTTCATCAACTCATCCTGCCGGGCCTTGCTGAAATGACAAAGGTCGCCGATAGCCTCGGGAGAACCTTTAGCGGCGATGACAAAGTTCTGCTTATCGGGAGACTCCCAGGCGTGCGATAACGCCAGAAGCTGTTTTGATAAGGGATACTCCCGCACCAGCCTCGAGTTCTTATGAATATGCTCCGAATCCCATAGGTAAAACTCACCTAC
>JAQTUY010000193.1 GCA_028707105.1 Candidatus Omnitrophota bacterium
ACATCAAGCGTTCCGCCCCCCAGGTCGAAAACCATGATCCTCTGCTCTTTATGCGATTTTTCCAGGCCATAAGCCAGGCAGGCGGCTGTCGGTTCATTAACGATACGCAGGACCTTCAAGCCGGCGATCTCGCCGGCATCTTTAGTGGCCGTCCTCTGATTATCGTCAAAATAAGCCGGGCAGGTGATCACAACCTCTTCCACCTTATCTCCCAGGTAAGCCTCGGCGTCTTGTTTGACTTTCTGTAAAATAAACGCGGATATCTGCTGAGGAGTATATTCACTGCCGAAAACCTTGAATTTATGGTCGCTCCCCATTTTCCTCTTGGCAGCCTGGATCGTGCCTTCAGGATTAATGGCGGCCTGGCGCCTTGCCGGTTCGCCGACCAGGCGCTGTCCGTCTTTGGTAAAGGCGACATATGAAGGAAAAGCCTTGCCCGATGCCACCCCCGCGCCTTCCGCGGAAGGTATGATGACCGGCCTGCCGCCTTCCATGACTGCCGCCGCAGAATTAGAAGTCCCTAAGTCTATTCCTATAACTTTTGCCATTGCGCACCTCCTAAAGATTCGCTCACCCGTTTATCCGGGCGAATTATCCTTTTTCGCGACCGCGACTTTGACTTTCGCGGTCCGGATCACTTTTTCATTCAACAAATAACCTTTTTGCAATTCTTCGACAATCGTATGCTCCGCCACATCTTTATCTTCGATCTGCATCAGGGCTTCGTGAAAATTCGGGTCGAACAATTTACCCTGGGCGTCGATCGGTTTGACCCCGTAATCTTTAAGCATCTCGTAAAGATGCGCCATTATCATCTCAACGCCTTTGAGGAACATCGGCAAGTCCTGATTGGCGCTTTGCGCCAGTTCAACCGTACGCTCCAGGTCATCAAGGATATTCAACAGCTCGGATATGATCTCTTCATTGGCGAACTTTATGAATTCCTGCTTTTCCCTTTCCAGGCGCTTACGGGTATTGTCAAAATCCGCCTGAAGCCGCAGTATCCTATCCCAATACTCCGACGCCTTTGCCGCGTCTTCCTTAAGCTTGGCGTATTCGGATTCCTTTAAGGAGACCTGTTTTTCTTCGCCTGCCTGCGGGTTATCCGCGCCGCCCTCTATTTTGTGGCTCTTATGATTATGTTTATTCTCTTCCATTTTTTAAATATCTTCCAGGACCTGCGTCAGGGCTTCGGAAATATACTCCATCGCCGGGATTATGTGCCGGTATTCCATCCTTACCGGGCCAAGCACTGCCAGGCGCCCGCAAGGCTTGTTCTTTATCCGGTATGTGGATACTACCAGCGAACAATTATTTATCTGCGGATGCCCTAATTCCTCTCCGATGTAGATCTTGACCTTCTCGGTAAAGTCGCGGTTGATAATATCCAGGAGCCGCTGCTTCTCTTCCAGCATCTTGATCAGGATACGCATAGTCTCAAGGTCCCAGAGTTCCGGGTGCGCCAGGATAAAATCCATCCCCTTATAAAAGAACTTATCGTGCCACTCCAGGAAAGAAGTGATCCCGGTATAATGAGTGATGCTTGAGATGATCTCCGACGTTTTTTCAAGCGCGTCTTCTATGCGCTTTACCTCTCTTTTGTATTCTTTGCGGATGCTTTCTTTTTCCTCATCCATCAGGTCGATTTCAGTCTGGCTGTAAGGCACCCGGGAATTAAGAAAATCCACATAGTAGCGGTAGCCTTTATTGGTCGGGATCCTGCCTCCTGAAGTATAAGGATGGGTAAGGTATCCGGAATCTTCCAGTTCAGCGAAGATGTTCCTGATCGTGGCCGGGCTGACCGCGAATTCCTCGGCAATATCCTGGGAGGGCACAGGCAAAGCATCCTTGATATACCTGTTTATCGTGGCAGCCAAAACCGCGCTTTTTCGTGCTTCGTAATCGATCATCCTGACCATAATTTTCTGCCTTTAAGGTGTTTTAGCACTCTCTATCTAAGAATGCCAGAAGCAATGATTTTAACACAAATTGTCACTTTGTCAACCATCGATTTAGTTAAATATAATCTTCTCCTCCTTGTCCAGGTCTACGGTTATTTTTGAACCTTCCTTTAATGACCCATCCAGTAATTTTATCGATAGCGGGTCCTGGATGTATCTTTGGATCGTCCTTTTTAAGGGCCGGGCCCCAAAATGCGCGTCAAACCCGGTGTGCGCCAGATACTCCTTTACTTTATCCCTGACCTGAAAGCCGATAGACCTTTCAAGCAGCTTCCTGCGCAATGGCTCTAACTCTATATCTACTATGCGGTTAATAGCCACCCTGCTTAAAGGATTGAATATCAGGATATCATCCAGGCGGTTTAAGAATTCGGGCCTGAAGGTCTTTTTTACCTCGTCTAATAATTTGACCCGCATATCCTTGAAAGGGCCCTCTTCTTTACCGGCCTGGAATCCCAGAGAACCGCTGCGCTGGATGATCTCCGCGCCGATATTGGAGGTCATTATTATTACCGTGTTCTTAAAATTGACCGTCCTGCCCTGCCCATCAGTAAGCCTTCCGGCGTCCAATACCTGGAGCAGGATGTTAAATACGTCCGGATGGGCTTTTTCTATTTCGTCCAGCAGGATGACCGCGTAAGGCCGCCGCCGCACCTTTTCGGTCAG
>JAQTUY010000194.1 GCA_028707105.1 Candidatus Omnitrophota bacterium
AGACCCTTTGATAAAAAGCTTCACGGATACGGTCGTGCATAAAAAAGACATTTTCTCTCCCGGTCAAATCCCGATAGAGAACCTGATTCTGGATGCCATTCTCAATTGATGAAAGTATTTGGTCCGAGGAAATGTTGGCCAACTCGCCCAAAATATCAAAATCTATTTCCTTGCCCATAACAGAAGCATAAGAAAGTATTTTCATGGCATCTTCAGAGAGGTCCTTCATCCGTTTTAAGACCGCATCCACAATACTCGTAGGTAGGCTTGCATCTTTTAGTTTATCCAAATCATAAACATAATGCTCGCCCTCAAGATAAACGATCTTGGCGTCAACAAGAGAATGCAGGAGCTCAAGGATAAAGAAGGGATTCCCCTGGGTCCGCTCACCCAGCTCCTTGGTCAGCGAAACGACCGCTTCCTCTTTCTCCATAAGGACCTGACTGACCATCTGAGTTATCTCGGGAGGACTAAAAAATCTTACCGGGATCTCACAGAGCGATACCTGCTGATCTTTGAGATTCTTGATCAGTTTAGCCAAAGGATGAGTTTCATTGACCTCAGTATCGCGATAGCTGATTATAAGAAGAACCGATGAATTAACGAGTTTCTCCGCGAATCTCTCTAAGACCTCAAGTGATCCATCATCCGCCCACTGCAGGTCATCCAAAAACATCAACAGCGGCGAGTCCGAAGAGGAAAGCGAAACCAAAAAATTAGTAACAGTGATCAAAAACCTGATCTTCTCTTTTTCCGGCTCTAACGCTACCAGCTTAGGAGGAGCACCGATAAGGTCGGTTATCCCGGGAGCGATTTTGACTACTTCCCCTCCCAATTCCCCCAACGTCTGTTTGATCCTTTGTATGTGGACTTCCTGCTCTTTTTGAGAAAGGCGTTTAATCTTCTCAATGCAAGCATCTATCGCCTCTGAAAACACCTTATAAGGCGTCATAAACTCATACTGATAACACTTACCTCCACAGAACAAGCCATTCAATGAATGGATAGAGCCGCGCAATTCATCCACCAGGCGGGATTTTCCGATGCCCGGCTCTCCAAATACAAAAGCAAGTGAACCTTGGCCCAGCCTGGTCTTATCAAGCAGACTGTTTAATTCGCTCAACTCCTTATCCCGTCCGATAAGCTTGGTGGAAAAAGAAAGCGTGGCCAGCCGGTCCGCGCGGGCAATCTCAAAATCTATCAAAACCTTACCCTCTTTCCTTTGCTTCTGGTATTCCTTTAAGTCATGGACTAGGCCTTGAATGGACTGATAACGCTCCGTTGGCTCCTTAGATATAAGGCGCAGGATTATATTATCTAAAACAGGCGGCACCTGGTTGTTAAGCTTGGACGGCGGCGTAGGTTTAGTAGCGATGTGTTGATGGATTAAATTCGAAATATCATCGGCCATATAGGGAAGCCTGCCGGTCAGAAGCTGATAAAAGAGTATACCAAGGGAGTAAATATCTGACCTTACGTCTATGGATTTTCGCAGGATGCCACTGGATTCAGGAGAAAGATATCCGAAGGTCGATATAATATCCTGTTTCTCAATTATTTTACTGATGTCTTTGAGAATGGAGAAGCCGAAATTAAAGAGCTTGGCGGTCTGAGGCTGAGACAAGCTTATCAGGATATTCGCAGGCTGGATGGCCTGGTGCAGGATATTCTGCTCGTGCGCCACCGAAAGAGCCGATGATACCTGAAGTATCAAATCTACAGCTCTGTCGATATCCCAGGGCTGGTTGAGATTTTGAGGCTGGGCTAGATAACTTGAAAGAGGCAGAGAATCAAAGCCCTCGCATATCACGTAAGTCTTATTATCCGACTCGATAATCTCAATAGTCTTTAATAAATCGGGGTGGACCAACCTGGAGGCCTGCTCAACCGCGCGTTTGAAACGAAGCTGAATTTCCAGAGGCCGGCTTAAAGATTTATCGGATAACGCAACCACCAGGACAAATCTATTATCATGGAGATCTTGAGCTTTATAAAGTAAACCTGATGAGTCAGATACAAGCTCTTCGTTAAGTTTATAGCGGTTAGCTAAGGTCTGCCCTATCATTGCTTGCTCCAGATCCGGGTATTTAAGTTAAGGTCATCCACCAGCCCCAGGACAAGTTGAAAATGCTCAAAATATTCCTGGATAGGCGCAAAATCAAGTAAGGTCTTGAACAGCCGCGGTTCAAAAATATTCTGAGTATATTCTATGGCGACAAATATCCTGGAACGGACAAAAGAAAGAAAAACCTTCCTTTTGCTCTTGTTCTTGAAATCCGATATCCTCTTGATCAGGCTGGTGGAAAGCACGTAGCGCGACTCCACCTGGTCATCGCCGTAAACGACGAATAGCTTTTCAAACTCCGGGTCCTCCATCTTGATAAGCTCGCCGCGCGCGACATTCATTGACTGCAGGGCCGAACCCAGGAACCCAAAGAGCTTCTCGGCGGTATCCGGCAGGACCACGGTGCGGCCGCGAAAGTCCTTATTGAAATCCGCCGTGAAGAATATCCCCTTAAAGATAGTATGCCACTGGGTATGATGATGCCCCTTACTGTCGACATGTTCGGTCTTATATTCGCTATGGAGCTCCGAGAATTCTATCCCTGTGGCGCCGATCTTCC
>JAQTUY010000048.1:0-7498 GCA_028707105.1 Candidatus Omnitrophota bacterium
AGGCGGATTATGAACAGGGCAAGATATCGATTTTATCTCCGGTGGGCAAGGGTTTAATGAACCATAAAGAGAATGAGACCGTGGAGATCAAGATACCCGCGGGGATCTTAAAATATAAGATATTAAAGATCTCAAGATGAGAATGCACCCCGCGCTAATCGCACCTAGCCCTAATCGGAATTGGGCTAGTATCCGCCTTGTGGCGGAGTGTTGCGCGGGTGTCATCCTTGTGGATGAGGAGGTGGCGCGATGAAAAAGAAACTGGTATTTTTTTATCTGGTCCTGGCAGCGTTGATCTTTCTGCCGGCTGTATCAAACGCGGCGGATGATCCGAACAGGGAAGAGACAAAGAAGCAGGAGATGGATGATCTTCAGAAACGTTTTGAGTGGTGGCCGACCGATGCCCAACCCGCTCCGGTCAAGGACACGCAGAGGGGCGGATACTGGTGGTGGCCGAGCCAGCCGGGGCAAGCCAGGCCCTGGGGAAACAGGGGCTATGTCTATGTCTACAAGATAATCTACGATTATAAAGCCGAAGAGCTGCCGCCGCCTCAGCCGCAGGAATTAAGGGCGTCGCTTCTGGTCAAAAAAATACTGAAAAACGTCAAAGTGTATTTTGATTATAATAAATCGGCATTGAGAGATGACACCGTAAAGATATTAACGGATGCTGCGGGTACTTTAAGGAGAAATCCCGAAACCGATATACTGATAACCGGCAATTGCGACAGGCGCGGTTCGGAGAGTTATAATGAAAAGTTAGGCAGGCGCCGCGCGGAAGCAGTCGAGAAATTCATGCTTGAAAGCGGCCTGGACGCGGAGCGCATCCGAATCGTGAGCCGCGGCAAGCTTGACGCTATCGCTCCGGTAACTGACCTGGTGGGGATGCAGAAAGACAGGAATGCCCAGTTCATGATCGCCGAGGTCGAGGAAGTGATGATCCCCGCTCCGGGCGAGCCGGATATCCCGGAGGCCAGGAAGATCGAGGAAGGAAAATACCTGGTGGAAGAGGAGACTAAAGTAGAAGGCGAGGTCAAGGTTTCGACCAGGGAATACGTGGTAAAAAAAGGCGACAGCCTCTGGAAGATAGCCAAGGCTCAACTTGGCGACGGGCGCCGCTGGAAATATCTTTATGAGCTGAATAAAGATAGGATCAAAAATCCCGATAAGCTTAAGGCGGGCACCAGGATCATCATCCCGGTTGAATAATAGTATTTTGTGTCCAAGGGCGTTTTCCTGATAAAGCCGGGGGAACGCCCTTTTTTCTTTAAGTTGAATTCCGGCGTCTTTGTTGATAAAATATGTTAGAAAATCGCCTCTCTTACGTCTATTGTATCAGGGAGGTGATAAAGATGGCAAAACAGCTTAGCATGGAAGTGGTCAGGCTTTACCGCTTCGACGGCGATTCCAAATTAAAAGCATTCGTGGATTTGGCGATCGGCGATTTCATTATCAAGGGCCTGCGCGTCCTGCAGGGTAAGAACGGCCTTTTCCTGGGCATGCCCCAGGAAAAGTCTAAAGAGGGTAAATATTTTAACACCTTTTATCCTGCTACTGAGGAGGCGCGGCAAAGCCTTACTGAAGTCGTCTTAACAGCGTATCAACAGTAGCGCGATCGGCGAAAAGCTCGATCTTCCGGTTCCGGACGCGGATCTCCCCGCGGCCCGGGCCGGGAAAAAATGGAGTATCCAATGGGCAATATTTATTTAGTCGGGTTCATGGGGACGGGTAAAAGCGCGGTAGGCAGGCAGCTTGCCGAGAAGAAGGAGTGGCAGTTTATTGACCTGGATAATCTTATCGAAATGAAGCAGAGGATGACTATCGCGGATATATTCGCCAAAGCCGGGGAAGCCCATTTTCGCCGTATTGAGAAAAAGACCCTGGCCGAGGTCTCAAGTGAGGATAATTTCGTGTTTGCCTGCGGCGGCGGTATAGTCCTGGATAAGGAGAATGTCAGGATAATGAAGAGTACCGGAAAGGTGGTCTGCCTGGACGCCACTGCCGACGTTATATTGAAAAGGACGCGCGGCACTGTCCATCGTCCGCTCCTGAATGTCGAGGACCCCCGTCAAAGGATCGATACCCTGCTTAAATTCCGCGCCCCTTTTTATGCCCAGGCGGATCATACCGTTGATACCTCCAAGCTTTCCATCGCGCAAGTCACGGATAAGATACTGAAGTGGCTTAAAGAAAAATGACGGAGCTTGAGGCTTACATCAGCTTAAACTCGATCAATATCGGTTCCAGGAAATTGAACCGCTTGTTGGAAGCTTGCGGCGCTCCCGCCGATATCTTAAGATCTTCCTGCGATAAACTTCAACAAATAGAAAGCATAGGCGATAAGCTCGCGCGCCAGATCGCCGGCTTGCGGCATAAAGACCTGGCGCCGGAATTTGAATTGATCAAGAAATTCAAGCTTGACCTTCTGACCCTGCAAGACGAAACTTATCCTGAAAATCTCAAAAAGATCTACGACCCGCCTATCTTGTTGTATGTTAAGGGAAAAATAGACAAGATGGATAATTATAGCGTCGCGATCGTAGGTTCCCGCCGGGCTTCTTTTTACGGCTTATCCTGCGCTGAAAGGTTTGCTTTTGAGCTGGGTTCATCCGGATTGACTATTGTTTCCGGAATGGCGCGGGGAGTAGATACCGCGGCCCATAAAGGCGCGCTAAGGTCTAAAGCCCGCACCATAGCGGTCATCGGCAGCGGGTTCGGGCATATTTACCCGGATGAGAATAAGGAGCTTGCCGAAGAGATAGCCCGCGGCGGAGCGGTTATCTCGGAATTCCCGGTGGATACTTCGCCGCTTCCTCAAAATTTTCCCAGGCGTAATCGCGTAATAAGCGGGTTATCTCTTGCTGTTCTGGTGGCTGAAGCTGCCCGTAATAGCGGAGCCCTTATCACCGCGGATTTTGCCCTGGAACAGGGCAGGGAGGTATTTGCTCTTCCGGGCAGGGTTGACTGCGATAACGCCTTTGGGAGTAACGGTTTGATAAAGCAGGGGGCTAAACTTATTTCTTGCGTGGAAGATATATTGGTTGAACTGCAACTGCCGTTATCAGAAGCGGTTACGCGTAAAGACACTCAGAATAGCAGTGCTATGGAAAAGAAAAACCTTTCCAATGACGAGGCAATAGTGTATAATTTATTGTCTCATAAGCCCTTATCGCAGGATGAGGCGTTGGAGCGTTCGGGCTTGATCCTGCCTGAATTTATGCGGGCCATACTCGGCCTTGAGATAAAAAGGGCTATTGTTCAATTACCCGGCAGGCAGTTTATAAGGAACAACGCGTAAAATGACAAAAATGAAGAAACCGGCAAGCAAAAAAAGCCTGGTTATTGTCGAGTCTCCTACCAAGGCTAAGACTATCGGCAGGATCCTGGGAACGGAATTTACCGTTATCCCGTCCATGGGGCATCTTATTGATCTGCCTACGTCTAAATTGGGCATAGATGTGGATAAGGATTTTGAGCCGCATTATATAGTAATAAAGGGCAGGACCAAGATACTCAGCACGATCAAGAAAGAGGCTAAGGCGGATAAGGAGGTCTTTATAGCGACTGACCCTGACCGTGAAGGCGAGGCAGTGGGGTGGCATATCAAGAATAAACTCCCCAAGGATAAAAAAATACAGCGCGTGATCTTTCATGAGATAACACCCGAGGCGATAAAGGAGGCTTTCAGCCATCCCAGGGATTTTGACGTTAATATGGTCGAAGCCCAGGCGGCGCGCCGTATTTTAGACAGGATCGTGGGGTATTTTTTGAGCCCTTTACTCTGGCGCAAGATCAGCAGGGGCTTAAGCGCCGGAAGGGTGCAATCGGTGGCATTGCGCCTGATCGTTGAGCGTGAAAGGCTGATCCAGGCATTTATCCCGCAGGAATATTGGGAGATCGAAGCGGAGCTGGCTAAAACAACAGGCGAGAAGTTTATCGCTAAATTGGATAAGATAGCCGGTGAAAAAGCCGCGCTAAAAAATAAAGAAGAAACAGATAACCTGCTTGAAGATGTAAAGTCTAAGGTTTTTAAGGTATCGGATATTAAGGAAACCGAGAAGAAGCGCAATCCTTTGCCGCCTTTTATCACCAGTACTCTCCAGCAGGACGCGTTTAACAAGCTGAGGTTCAGCGCCAGCAAAACTATGCTCCTGGCGCAGCAGCTTTATGAAGGCATCGAGATAGGCAGCCGCGGGCTGGTCGGGTTGATCACTTATATGCGTACCGATTCGACTAATGTCGCCGCTTCAGCCCTGTCGGAAGCCAGGACATTTATATCAAGGACTTTCGGCGATGATTACCTTCCCGAGAAGCCCAATGTTTACAAAAGCAAAAAGCTCGCGCAGGAAGCTCATGAGGCGATACGGCCTTCTTCGGCGGGTTATACCCCGGATTCCATCCAAGAGTTCCTGAATAAGGACCAGCATAAACTTTATACGCTTATTTATAACCGCTTTTTAGCCAGCCAGATGACCCCCTCGCGTTACAAAGTCACTTCAGCCGTCATTGAAGCGGGGCAATACATTTTTTCAGCCTCGGGGACGCGGGTGATCTTTGACGGTTTTATGCGGCTTTACAATAAGGAAGACGAAGAGAAGAAGACGCTGCCCGGCCTGCAAAAAGACGAGCTATTGGAACTTCTGAATTTAATACCGAGTCAGCATTTTACCCAGCCGCCGCCCCGTTATTCGGACGGCTCTTTGGTCAAGGCCCTTGAAGAACTGGGCATCGGAAGGCCTTCTACTTACGCGCCGATAATCTACACTATCGTTACCCGCGATTATGTCAACCGCATGAAAGGTTACCTTCAGCCTACGGAACTCGGCTTTAAGGTCTGCGATATGCTGGTGGAGTATTTTTCCAAAGTCATGGATTATAAGTTTACCGCGGAGATGGAAGAAGAGCTGGACGGGGTCGAGGAGGGCAAGTTCGACCGGGTAAAGGTCCTGCGTGATTTTTACCCGTCTTTTAAGACCGACCTGGAACACGCCCAGAATACGATCGTCAAAGAGGTCATTTTTAGCGACCAGGTATGCGATAAGTGCGGGAAACCCATGATGGTCAAGTGGGGCAAGAGAGGCAAATTTTTAAGTTGTTCGGGATTTCCGCAGTGCAAGAATTCCAAGTCTATTACTACGGGAGTGAAATGCCCGCAGGAGAATTGCGGAGGGGAATTGATATTGCGGCGCTCGCGGAGGGGGACTTTTTACGGCTGTAGTAATTTCCCCGCGTGCCATTTCATAAGCAAGGACCTGCCCGGAAGCAACCCCGCTGAAGATAAAGATAATCCTGCTGCTTAAAATTTTCTTGTGAGGCAGATATGGAGCGTTTTATCGGGAAATTCTTAAGGTACCTGGAGATAGAAAAGAATTATTCCGGGCACACCCTGCTTAACTATAAGCTGGACCTGGAGCATTTTCAGGGGTTCCTTAAAGAAACGCCCATCGAAAGCGCGGATTACCTGACCTTGAGAAAATACCTCGCTCTTTTAAAAGAAAAAAACCTGCAATCCCGCAGCGTAGCCCGCAAACTTTCCTGTTTGCGTTCTTTTTTTAAGTTTCTCTGCCGCGACGGATACTTAAAAGCTAATCCCGCCCTGAGCCTGGCCAGCCAGAAGCTTAATAAACACCTGCCTTCGTTCCTTACCGAGGAGGAGGTGGGCAGATTAATAGATATTGTTGTGCTTAAGGATGAGAGGGGTTTGCGCGACAAAGCCATCCTGGAAACGTTCTACAGCACGGGGATCCGTATTTCCGAGCTGGTAGGATTGAATATCGAGGATATGGATTTTATCAGCGGAGTAGCCAAGGTGCGCGGTAAAGGTAAAAAGGAGCGTTTAGTGCCTATCGGGGAGCAGGCTATAAAAGCGATCAGGGCTTATCTGTCCGCCCGCAAAAAACAATCTCAAACCGTATTTATCAATAAAAGCGGCAATCGCCTTAGCACCCGCGGCACCAGGAACGTGGTGCATAAATATATCCTGCTGGCGGCATTGACCCGTAAGATCTCACCGCACACGCTGCGGCATTCGTTTGCCACGCATCTTTTGGACCGCGGCGCGGATCTAAGAAGCGTGCAGGAATTGTTAGGACACGCTAATCTTTCTACTACCCAGATCTACACGCATCTTACCACGGAAAAACTAAAAAAAGTTTATGATAAGGCCCATCCCAGGGCTTAATGATATGCGCCTAATCTACGATCTTATATTTTTTGTATATGTCTTATTCAGCTTGCCCGTTTACGTCATTAAAGGGAAATTCCACCAGGGATTTAAGCAGAGGCTGGGTATTCTCGATGTTGCTTTAAAGGTAAGGCCGATATGGGTGCATGCCGTAAGCGTGGGGGAAACAAAATCCTGCGAGCATTTGATCGCGGGGCTGCGTAAGCTTTATCCCGCAAGGCCGATAGCGATATCTACCGTCACCGCAACTGGAAATAAGATAGCCAGGGGATTAGCCGGCGAGAATGACCTGGTTTTTTACCTGCCTTTGGATCTTAGTTTTATAGTAGAACGCGTGGTCAGGAAGATAGACCCGGTGTTATTCATTATCGCCGAGACCGAGATATGGCCTAATCTGATATCTTCTATCCATAGGCGCGGCGTTCCGGTCATTACCGTCAATGCCAGGATCTCCGACCGGTCGTTTAAAGGCTATAGCATGGTCAAGCCGCTGATCAAGACGATCTTGAGAATGATCGACCTGTTCTGCGCGCAGACCTGGGATGATGCCCAGCGCTTGCTTTCGCTGGGGGTGGATGAGGCCAGGATCAGGATAACCGGCAACATGAAATACGATTATGCCGCTCCGGAAAAAGCGGACTTTCCGGAACATAGATCGAAGCTGGGGCTGGATGAAAAAGATATTTTATTGGTCGCGGGCAGTACTCATCCGGGAGAAGAAGCGGCGCTTTTAAAGATATACAAGGAATTATTACCCGAATTTCCTTTTTTAAGATTATTGATCGCCCCGCGCCATCCCGAGCGCTCGGAGGAAATAGGGCAATTGGCCGGTAAGTCCGGTTTTGAGCCGCTGCTGGTCAGCAAACTGGATCTCTCCGGTAATAAGCGGGGCGCGCTGAATGTATTCATCCTTGACACTATCGGGCAGTTAGTCTCTTTTTACGCCTCCGCCGACATTGTCTTTATCGGCGGCAGCCTGGTAAAAAAGGGCGGGCATAATATCCTGGAGCCTGCGGCTTTTGCCAAGCCCGTATTATTCGGGCCGTATACTTTTAATTTTAAGGATATGGTGAGTTTGTTTCTTAAAAATAAAGGGGCCGTCCAGGCCAGGGATGCCGCGGATCTGGAAGAAAAGATCGGTTATTTTTTAAAGAATATCGCCGAGGCGGTCAAGCTGGGAAGGCGGGCCAGAGAATTGCTGCTGCAAAACCGCGGCGCCACGAAGAAAAATCTGGATTGCCTAGAGGCTTTTCTAAACGGAGGAAAGAAATGAAAGTTGAGATCAAAAAGCTTACCCGGGATGAACTGCAGGGA
>JAQTUY010000048.1:7598-10177 GCA_028707105.1 Candidatus Omnitrophota bacterium
GAGGAAACACTACAATTTCAGATAATTTAAAGACGCGATGTATAAGGAGGCGGAATATGCCGAAGACAGAGGGTTATCTTTACGATCTGGCTACAGATAAACAAGCCGGGATCATCGCCGGCCTGGTAAAGCTTTTATTGCTCGGGCTATCTTTTATTTACGGCCTGGCTGTAAGGCTGGCGATATTATTTTACCGCATCAAGCCGCGCAAGTTAGGCTGTAGTGTTATAAGCATAGGCAATATTGCGGTAGGCGGCACAGGCAAGACCCCGGTAGTTGAGTTTATCGCCAGGCGCTTAAGGCAGCAGGGCCGTAAGGTGGCGATCTTGAGCAGGGGTTACAAAAGGACGGTCAGCAATTATGATATGCGCGTGGCCAGCTATGAATCCCTGGTCGCCAGTTATGAGAATATGGGCGATGAGCCTTTTATGCTTAAAGAGAAATTGGGAGATATGCCGGTCCTGGTCGATCCCGACAGGATACGTTCTGCCGGCGCAGCAGTGCGCGATTACGGCGCGGATATCGTTTTGCTTGATGACGGCTTCCAGCAGTGGAAGATAAAAAAAGATCTGGAGATAGTTACCATTAATGCCGCCAACCCTTTTGGCAACAGGCATATGCTGCCCCGGGGCATTCTTCGCGAACCGGTCAGTTCCCTGAAGCGGGCCGATATCATCATGCTGACTAAAACGGACCTTAATCCGGATATCAAGTCTTTAACGGGATACCTGCGCCGGATCAATCCAACGGCGCTTATCGTAGAGACGGTTTATAAGCTAAATGGTTTTTGCGGCATCACCGATACTAAGGGTGATTTTCTCAAGGCGGATTCCCTGAAAGACGAACCGGTCTGTTTAGTATGCGGTATCGCCGACCCCGGTTCTTTTGAATCCCTGATCAAGGGCCTGGGCCTGAAGGTTGGGTTATTTTTTAAGTTCCCGGACCACTATTGCTATACCAAAGAAGACCTGGTCAAGATAATCCAGGAGAGCAATGCTCATAATATCCGCGCTATCATCACCACCGAGAAAGATAGCGTGCGTCTTCCGGCTATGGATTATGAAGCCATACCGATGAAGTTCCTGGCGGCTGTCATAGAGATAAAGATAAACAATAATGAGAAAGAATTCAACGAAAGATTATCTGGGATACCTCGCCGTTAAGATCTTCGGCGCGGTAATAAGGGCCCTGCCCGTAGGCTTGATGTTGTTTTTGGGGCGTTGCTTAGGCAGCCTATGGTATTGTCTGGCTTTCAGACAGAGAAGCCAGGTCTATGTCAATATCAAGAGGGCGTTCCAGGGCGATCTTTCTCCTGGAGATGTCAGGTATGTAAGCCGCAGGTTCTTCAGGAACCTGGTTTGCAATATCCTGGAAGCTTTTTGTATCAGCAAGATAGATCGTAAATACCTGGATAAGTATGTTGAGGTCGAAGGCGAAGAATATATCAAGGAGGCCCTGAAACATAAAAAAGGGGCGATCCTTTTAGGGGTGCACGCGGGAAGCTGGGAGCTGGCCAATACCGTCCCGGCGGTGCTGGGCTATCCTTATTCTATTTTTGTGAAGGCCCAGAAGAATTCCAAGCTGGATGAGTTCTTGGATTCCCATCGTCGGTCCAAGGGCTGTAAGTTGATAAAAAGAGGCAGCCTTGGGATGCGCGATGTGGTCAGGGTATTAAATAATAATGAAGTCCTGGGCATGGTCTGCGATCAGGGCGGCAAGGCGGGCGTGCCGGTTGATTTCTTCGGACGCCAGGCCTCAATGTCCACCCTGGCGGTAAGGCTGGCTTTAAAAACAGGCTGCCGGGTCATGCCGGTTTACTGCACGCGGGTCAAAGGCCCTTATAATAAAATAATAATCCGGCCTCCTTTTGAATTCACTGAAAGCGGCGACACGGACAAGGATGTGCAGGAAAACCTGGAGCGGCTTTCTAAGATATTCCAGGGGCTGATATTCAATTATCCCTATGAGTATTTATGGACTTATAAGATCTGGAAATATTCCACTCAAAGCTCGCTGCTTATTTTAAGCGACGGTAAGGCCGGGCACTTGCGCCAATCGCAGGCGCTGGAGAAGATGATCCGCGATTGCCTTCTGGAGCGGGGCATTGAGCTAAAGAGCGAGGCCGTTGAAATAAAGGTAAAAGGCGGATCGCAAAGGCTGGCGCTTGACTTAAGCTGCTGTTTATCCGGGCGTCATACCTGCCAGGGATGCCTGTGGTGCTTGCGCTCTTTCCTTGACAGAGAATTATATAAGCGCCTGGTCGAGCTGACCCCGGATTATGTAGTATCATGCGGCGCGTCTTTATCCGCCGTTAATTGTATCTTATCAAGAGAAAGCTTGGCGCAGTCAATAGTGATAATGCGCCCCTCGATACCTCTTGCGAAGTTCGATATTGCACTGATGCCCAGGCATGATGATCCTCCCGCGGGGAAAAATATCATTGTGACCGCGGGGGCGCTTAACCTGATCGACGAGCAATACCTTAGTTCTTCAGCGAAGCAGCTTGCCTCCAAGGTAAATATCAGCAAGGGCCTGGTTGTGGGGATATTACTCGGGGGAGATGCTAAGGGTTTTGAATT